>NZ_RZOI01000021.1:0-21699 GCF_004022645.1 Mesorhizobium sp. M4A.F.Ca.ET.020.02.1.1
CTGCCAGGACCGCTCGTCCGAAACCCCTGGACTGCATCGACATAGGCCTTGGAAAATGTTTCGAACGCATTGGCGATTTCTTCTGCAGCGCTAGCCGTGACAAGGCCGGCTAGAACATTTTCCCGCAAGCGTATGGGCCAGAACAACGCGAGGTCGCGTTCCTTGCGATAGGCGGGCAGAAGTGAACCACGATCACGATCATAGGCGGGGACGAGTGTCCGAACGTCCCGCAGGTCTATCGCCCCAGCTCGACGTCCAGCGACCGCGGGCTCACGCGATGTTCGCCCGATCGTCAGTGGATGAGCTTCCAACCTCGTCCAATCATCAACGAACTGGGAGGATATGACGTTTGGTTCGTAACGCCACACGAGCTGCGTGGACGAGGTCTGGACCGAGCCGGAGGCGGTTTCCGTCTCGAAATCGAGTTGGAATTTAAGTTGGAGTGCCGCTTTTGCCGTTGACCGGTTTGGCACACCCTTGGTCTTGGCCTGCTTCCACGATTCCACCAATTGTGGAAATTCGATAAGGGGACCGAGATCCAGCGCGACATTGGCGCCAAGCAAACGTTGGAGACCAGCATAACGCAGCGCGAAATACTCGCCAGCATCAACATTGAGGCCCTTGAGATCGCGTTTGGTTGCACGATCGCATCGGATGCGAAGCGTTCGTCTCGTGCCAGGCTGATTGAGGAACGTTTCCATAGCGGCGGCAATGCCAGCCAGGAAATCGGTCGTTTCTCGAGCCCGCCCGTAGATCAGCTTATCCCATGCCGATTTTAGCTTGCGGTCGGCCCGTAGCTCGTCGCGATGATCATCATAAAATTCGACGTCTTCGGGACTTGATTCTTTGGGGTTTCGAATTAGGAGGTGGCGCAGATATTCATCGTCGTCTGCGGAGAGTAGCCCCGGCTCGCCTTCGTCGTAAAATTTGCGAGTCTCGTTTCCAATATTGAATTTCTCGCGGGCAAGGCCTTCGAATAGCGGCTTGATCTGCTCCCATTCGCATTCCGCCAGCTCAGCAGCAGCTTCATTCCAACCGGGGTGGGTAACAATGAAACGCTCGATCGAGGCGTGATTGCTCTCGGGGATGGCTTCGCGCGTTTTTGCAAAAGCCGCGCGTAGATCATCCTCATTTAGAACGATCTGCGTCGGCGTCTCTTTGAGTAGCAGCCCTCGACGGCGTCGCATAAGGCCGTTGAACTCGCGCTGCCAAGCCGAGACATGGCGAAGGGCTTTGTCCTTGATGCTTCTGAACGCCGTTCGGTCGTTCGGCAAGTGTAAGGCGGGGAGTGCCGCTCCGAACGCCTCGATAAGAGGATGGCCGTCCACCTCCATGGCGTGCCGAATGCGCAGCACGTAACCGGCGAAGCGGTCGAGCGATGTGGAACGCAGCTGGGCCAATCCGCCCAGCGCTCGTTCGAAGATGACCCGCCCCTCCGCGTCAAGGCCCAAACCGTCGTCGACCGCATCGACCCAGGCAGCCAAGCGCTCAAGCAGCTCTGCCCCTCCAAGCCTGCTCATGTCTTGGAGCGACTGGTCCTCGCCGCCTTCCCCGACATTGGTGACGAGAAATGCTGCCTTGTCGCATTCCGCGTCACGAAACCACGTCGCCGGGCTTCTGGTTAATGCCTCGGGCGGTAGCCCCATGTCAGCGAATAGGCTCTCAGGTAACTTGACTGAGACCCGCCGATCAAGCGCAGGATTCGCCAAAACCGCGCCCGCCACCGCGGCGGTCTGAGGAATGCTGAGACCATCGATAAGGAAGCGCGCTACTCCAGAACTATCATCGCCCAACTCGTCACGCAAATAGGCGGCGGCAACGCATCCAATAAGCTCGTGACGGTTCATCGAACGATTCTCGCCAGTGGGTTTTCCACATACGCACAGGCGTCGGAGAGTCGACGCAGCATGCCGAGAGTTCGTAGCCGTCGTTCGAGCCGGCCGGAATTTGCTTGAAATGCCTTCTTATCGAATTCGTCCGGATCCAACGCGCGTTCCGCCTCTCGCTCGCCCAAAACGAGTCCGTATCTGTCATAGAGCAGGGCCAAGAATTCCATGAAGTCCATCCGCGTCGAAACATTAGCGAGGATCAACGCCTTCAGGATCGAGTCGGTTGGGGCGTAGCGAAGGCGGGTCGTTCCCCGCTTGGAGACGAGACCCGCGCCGATGCCGTATGAACGATGCACATTGGCCACATGGTTGCGGTGTCGATTGACAGCAGCGCGGCGAAACTCGGCGAGCAACATCTCGGGATCGTGCGGGCCATCATAGTCGTCATCGGATGCGGGCCATCGCACTCGTTCGACGAGAATGCGCCGGCAATCGGTAAAAGGCGCCTCGCCTTTGAGCGCCGCCACCCATTCGGGACTGCTACCGATCGCGGACACGTAGGCCTCTACCGAACGCTCCGGCAAAGTGTTGTTGCGCTGATAGCTGGCGACCGACAATTCGCGCACAAGCGTTTTTCGAGGAGCGACGACCTCACTTACGAACGTTGGGGCCTGGCGGCCACAGGCCGAAGATGCGACCACGAGCTGGTAGCGTAGGAGATGGAACGCCGCGAGGGTGGCTAAGTGCGGATATGCGTCGAACCGCGGCAACCCGAGTTCAAAAACTGCTAGCCAGTCTCGGCCCAGATCGTCGAAACATTGATGCCGGGCATAGGGAAGGTAACTGTTTCCGCGCGTTTGCCTGTCTTCCTCATACTTCGGTTCTATAAGGTCCAGCAGGCGATCGCATGGGTCCCCGTCAAACGCCTTTGCAAGATGTGGCCGAAGTGCCTCGGCAGCGGATGACCGACACAGCATTTGATAGACCAGTTCGCCGGGCAGCCCGAAGTTGATGTACTCACGTGAGGCATTGCCCTTGACGAGATTAAGATCCTCATAGAGCGCATGGCGACCGAAAGGGAAAACAAAGCGGGAGCTCCAGCGCTTGTTCGATCCTGACTCGATCGTCGAAGACCTAAGCATCGTAATCAGGCTGGCAAAGTCCCTGAACGAGCTAAATCGCTTCCGCAGGTAGCTGAAGTCGCGGGTGCGCACCCCCTGCGCCCGTTCGCTCATCGTGGCGATCCACTCGTCCCAGGCGGCCGTGTCGTTTCCACCTCTCGTGGCGCTGCGTCCCAGAGACTCGCCATTGTAGAGAATGTTTCGCGCATACATACGCCGGGCAGGCTTATATCGCAGAGGATATGGTACCCCCGCGTCGTCGAGCAGCCGCCCTTCTCGTTCGCATGCTTCGGCGACACCAAGGAACTCCAGGAAAATCAACCACGGACTGGTCGAATCCCATAGTCGGTGACCCCAGATCTGCTCGTCGACCCACATGTCGTTCCGAGGATGATCGCTGACGGGCGGCGGGCTTAGGGTCTCAAGCATGAGCGACTTCGATCACTTCATCAGCAGGTTCTCCTGCTGCGTTAAGCGTAAGCAGCTTGAATACCAGGTCACCACGCTCATCAGGAGGCCGTAAACTGCCGAGTGCTACCAAGATCGAACTCTTGAAGGCCAGGATATCCTCGTGGCATTCGCGCGAGAAACTTCCAGGTAGCGCACCCGACGCGACCCGCATCAAGAATTCGTAGCGAACAAGATTGAGCGACAGCCGGCAGCGTATCGTGTCGTCGAGGTGAACGATGAGCGAAGGCATGCGGCCCTCCAACGCGATCTCGACACGTTCCTGCCGCTTCGGCGCGACCGAGATCCGCTCCTCAAGCAACTGGCTCACGCCCGAACCGGAATAGGACAGGTTCGTCGCAAGGAGCAATTCTCGCTCCGTGGAAACGAGCATGCCAGTGAAAACACGGTTCAGCCCATTTACGAGCCGGGAGAGGATGCGTCTGTTCACCCTGACGCCTTGGGCAAGTGGCTGCACGACATCGACAAGATACTCTCCTGCCCGGGAGAAAACACTCAAGTCCCACAGGCGCAAATCCTCGGCCAACTCTTCCGGAATACGGAAGAACATCGCGCGCCGCTGTGCAACGAGAGAAGCAAGGAAAGGATGGCCACCGTCCAGATCGGACTCCGGACATTCGAGATAGCTTGCGCGAGTGGTCCGAAGTTCTGCCAGTTTGCGCGGTGGCGTTCCTTCCTCCACCAGCATCGTAAAATAGCCCCGCAAGACCTCGTCTTCGGCGCCGAACAGCAGGATATTGTCGATCCTGTTGGTCGTTTCGTGTCCAATGCCAAAGCGCGACAAGAATTCCATGATCTCAAGGCTCTCGCGGCGCGCCGGCGAGAGATTCTGCCCAAAGACGTTGTCGTGAATGTCCGACAGATGGAGCGTATTCGAAACTTGGAGTTCATCGATATCGGACGGCATCATAAGACGGTCTTTGACGCCGGGATGTCCAAGCAAAGCGTTGGCAAGGAGCAGGAGCACGCGACGTATCGGGGTGTGAAGTCCACTATGATCGAGAAGTTCGAAAAGCGCCCGCAGCCGACTCTGGAACAGAGGCTGGCGAAGTATCTCGTAGTTGCGCCTGATTGGGCAGTTGAGACTGAAGAACCCAATATCCGTCGCCTCATTGTAAGCGGCCTGCCAACCCTCATGACTCAATAGCGCGTCCAGACTTAGGTCGAGAAGCGTTGCGCATGGGATCGCACTCAGATTGAAAAAGGCGACCCCACCCGACGCAGGATCCGGCTCTTCCACCAACAGATTCTCCAGCAGCACATAGGCGCGAGCTGATTCGGCGGAAGCTGGTAGCTTGCGCCATGTCTCCATCAATTGACCGTCGTTCGCTGCCACGATGAAAACGCGGTCTGGATCCTCTTCAAACATCGCTTTGTTAACGGCAGCTAGAAGGCTGTGCTTCTCCGGATAGGTTCCGAACGGGCCGTCCTTGGACAGCTTAGTGAGATCGCGAATGATTCCTACGATCCGTACCCGGCCGGCTATCACAGCGCTCATTTCGTAGTAGACTTCGTCCGTGCTCCAGATCTGCTCGTCGCCACCTAGCGCGGCCCACGCGTGGCCGCAAAGGCGGCTCTTTCCGTCCCCGGCTGTCCCGGTGAGAATGATGCAGCGCGCCCGTTCGGTTCCAGGCCGTAGCAGTTCAAGAATCTGGGTCTCGACTGGGTGCTCGAACGCAATAGGCCGCACACCCAGCCGCTTCGCCGAACGCTGGATGTGCTCGTCATACATATTCTCGTTTCGAGGGGTCGGTCCGTACAATCGGAGGAACCGTACCCAACGCTCACCTAGTCCTGCCATGCGCCCCCCTGCGCTCCCTGCTTGGTTAGGCCAAGTTACTGGGCATGTCTCGAGAAGAATTTACTGACTAACATCTAATTGCACCAAAATTCCAAATCGTTGCGGTCTGGCAGCGGAACCTCGCTGAGAATTATGCTGCGTGAATTCGTTGGGTTTGTGTTGGGCGGAAACGGCGTCGGCATTCTCCGTACTGAATTGGCCGGTTTGGTTTAGAGCTGTAGCTTGTTTGGTATCATAAGAGGAGAGATGGCTTTGTGGTGTTTACCACTTTTCGCGAGAAGTAGCGCAATTCGGCCGGCCAGCCTTTTCATCTCAATATCCAAAACCCCATCCAGTTTTTCTGGATAGACATATTGCTTGAACCTTTCTGGATCATTTTCAAGTTCTCCCTTATAGGCTAGTTCGAGCATTGAAAAATGCGCTGAAACTTTCGCCAAATAGGGTGATATGGCCGGATCTACGAGACCCGCCTTATCGCGGACCAATGTTCTCAATATCAGGCCGTTCTCTACCATTCTCGCGACGATGGTCTTGTCTGCCGGCGACAGGCCCTTGAGCCAGTTTGGGTCAAGAAGGGCGAGAAGGGTCCGGAAGCTGTCACCTCCGTGACGGGTCTTAAATTCCATCGAAACAAGTTTGTTTTCTTCTGAAATTAAGCGGAAGCGCCCATAGAAGTCGTTTAGCTTGCTTTGGATTTGAGCGATCTCGATCTCGTTCGCCCGTTGGTTGTTGGCGGCCGATGCATTCCACTTGGCGATGAGTCCGCCGACTGCCGCGCCAAGCAGCGCTGCGAAACCTGAGATTGCTGGCTGAGCGTATGGTTCCCACCAGCTTTTTGGTGGGCTCGCCATTTCAAAAGGAGCAGCTTGTTCGACACGAACAACGATCGGAGGTTCACTCGTCAGGTTGACCTCTTCCTGTTTCGTGCCAGACTGAACAGCAGGCGGGCTATTGGCAGGCCGCGCACCGGCAGCGGAAAGCCACATCAATGGCAGCAACACGGCAGCTATTAATAACCGCATGGGCTCTAAGCTCGCTTCGCGATGGTGTTGAACCATCGATTGCCGGATGTCTGGGGATCGGCGGCAGTGCTGGCCCCGTCGACGATCAAAAACCCGGATGCCTCTAGCATTGCACTCCACTCAGCTGGCGAAAAATACGTGAAAAGCCGTCCATCCGCTTCACGCCTTTGGCCAGCGCCCTGCTTGATCGAACTAAAAAAATGCCCGCTGGGCGTTAACACACGCCTGATTTCTTCAAGTGCAGTTGGGACATCCTGCCGGTCGACATGGAGAAGTGAGGCCGCTGCCCATGCCGCCTCAAAGCTGGCCGCGGCGAACGGCATCACCCTCATATCGGCAATGACAACGGGGCATCCGGAAAATTCGGTCGCTATCGCCCCCAATTCGGCAGATGCGTCCAGACCAACTGCATTGAACCCCTGCTGGCGGAGAACTCTTAGGTCTCGCCCTCCTCCGCAGCCGATGTCGACAACACTGGCCTTCGATCTCAGAAAGGCCGAGAATCGGTCGATTGCCGCGGCCATCGAACGTTCGGAGGTCTCAGCTGCGTAGCTTGCAGCGTTGCGGCGGTAGAATTGCAAGGTTTGCGCATCAGTCACTTCGCGGCCCTGCCAAACAATGGTGAGCGTATCCAAGCGTCATCGATGGGCCAAACTTCATCATAAAACGGTTCAAAACGGCTTCAAATTGTGACCGGGTCTATCTCTATGGGAAATTTTCCATAAAGTCCGCCTTGACGATTCGAAATGTGGGGACAAATCGCGTGGCGGCTACGCATCCGCGTCGGATGAACCGAGAGGGCAACAGCGACACCATCAATTTGCGTAGCTCAAGCAAAGCGGCGCGCGACGAACTTCGTAGTGCTCTAACTGCCACCGTCGCCCGACGAGAGCTCAGTCAGACAGACGCCGCGAAGTTATGCCGTACAGACCAACCAACAATGTCGAAGGTGATGGCCGGCAGGGTCGATAGCATCAGCATCGACCAATTGGCACGTTGGCTTACAGCGCTGGGCTGTACGGTCGAAATTCACTTGTACGGACCCGTGGTTGATCAGGACGGCGCTCTGAGAGTGGTAATCCATGAATAGGCCCGAGCCACAATTGCACACCGCACAAGCTCCGAAGGTTCGATCTGTGATCTACCTTGACCATCACGCCACTACGCCGATCGACCCCCGCGTAGCGCAGCTGGTTATGCAGGTAATGTCAGAGGTGTATGGCAACGCCAACAGCGTCGAACATACCATTGGCAGCGCCGCCGCGTTGGTTGTCGAGCAGGCTCGTACCGCTGTTGCCCATCTGGTAGATGCCGAGCCCCCGCATGTCCATTTCACCTCGGGCTCGACCGAGGCAATTCATCTAGCGATTTCGCACGCAATCGGGGTGAACAGGAAAGCACCTCTCAGCGTCGCACTCAGCCGTGTAGAACATCGTGCGGTCATAGACACTCTGATCCACGCGGAGCGCCTGCAACTGGTGGAAATCACCTGGATCGACGTCGATGAAGCTGCCCAGATCGTCTTGCCAAGCCTGGAAAGTGCGCTTCATGCTGGTGTTGAATTGGTCTGTGTTATGGCCGCCAACAACGAGGTCGGTACGCTTTACCCAATACCCGCGATCTCCAAATTGGTGCATGACGCCGGAGCCACCATACTGGTCGACGCCACGCAGGGTGCGGGTCGCATGGGTCTCAGCTGTTTGGATAGCGAAATCGACTATCTGGCGTTGAGCGGACATAAGCTCAATGGACCGAAGGGCGTTGGAGCCCTGATTTCGCCGATTTACAATCCCAGCGAGGCTTATGGCTTGGCGACGTCACATAGGGCCACTCCGAACGTACCCGGGATAGCCGGACTGGGCGAGGCGTGCAGGCTAATGAGCTTGGAGGGAGAAGCCGAGAGCCACAGGCAGTCCCTGCTACGAGATCGACTGGAGACAGAACTTCTTCTGAGGCTCCCCGGCGTAATCGTCAATGGCGAGATAGGAAATCGCCTGCCCAACAATCTGAACTTTTCAGCCCTTGGTGCACCCAATGATGTCGTTATCGCCAGACTCAGGGATACTGTGGCGCTCTCCACCGGATCTGCTTGCAACTCGGGTGCCCAAAGCCCTTCGCATGTGTTGAATGCTATGGGCTTACCGGAGGAATTGCTGGATAGTTGCCTGCGCATTGGACTGGGACGACAGACCACAGAAGCTGACATTGATCAGGCCGTTGAGATGATCGCGACGGCAATCGCCGAGGTCCGCAACTTGCTGTCAGGAGCGCAGAATGACTGAATCTCAGGCAATATCGCAGCAGGTCCAGACTTTCCGCTTTTCTGGTCACGAGTCATTCGCCTGCCGTTACGCCTGGCTGCCAAAAGCGTATCGGGCGATATCGAAGAACCCTGCCATCTTCTTCGACGAAGAGCAGGCCATGGTCGAGCTAGGGGTCGGCAAAAACATGGTTCGGTCGCTTCGATTTTGGGTCGACGTGATGGGTGTGGCCTCTCCAACCGGCGACAAGCAGCATCAACTCACAGACTTTGGTCACGCCGTCTTTGCCGCTGATGGCCTCGATCCCTATCTTGAGGATGCCCGTACGCTGTGGCTGCTTCATTGGAACACTTCGTCCAAGACCAGTCCGGCACTCTTTGCTTGGCACTATCTAATAGGACAATGGCCTTATCCTGAATTCACTCGCACCGAGGCGCTCCAGGCATTTAAGCGGCAGTCGGCAAAGCTAGGCCATAAACATTCGGACGTGACGCTGTCCCAACATCTGGACGTGTTCATCCATACTTATCATGCGACCACGGGCGGCAAAATTTCGGTCGAGGATTCACTCGATGGCCCGTTGGTCCCACTCAATTTGCTGATGCCGACGGGCGAACGCCGTGTAGAGGGGGGGCGGTGGGAAACGGTCTTTTCGTTCCGCCGCGAAGCCAAACCTGAGATCACCCAAGGCCTTTTTGAATATTGCGTGCTCGATTTCTGGGAGCGATCGAGCCCGGACGAGAATACCCTTGGATTGCGGAGCGTGGCTTCGGCACCCGGCTCGCCTGGTCAGGTGTTCAAGCTGAATGAAGAGGACGTGCGCGGCCGCCTGGAGGACTTGTCTTCCAATGGCCGGTGCATCGCCTATCAGCCCTCAGCTATCCAGGGTTTGATCACACGTCGGGAAATCGGGACAAAGCCCACCAAGCTCGCCACCATTTATGGGAAAACGGCCGATGCGTAACTCCGGGCAAATGGTTTCTCATCTCCTGAATGTGCCGCCGCGGTTCCTGCGGTCCGCACAGCTGGAAAAGGACTTCACAGATCCCAAGGCGCTCGACAACTATGTGGTGACGCCGGCAATGGCCGCGGCATTGCTTCGTGTTGTCGATGGCCTGCGGCGCGAGTCTAACCGTCGCGCATGGCGTGTCACGGGCGACTACGGAGTAGGCAAGTCCTCCTTCGCGCTCGTGCTGGCTCATCTGCTGGCACAGGACGCATCCGAAGGGATCGCCCGCATTGCAGGTTCGATTGGTCTGGACGACGTCCAGCCAGATATCGCGCCTTTATGGCCAATCCTGGTCACAGGCAGCCGTGAAGGCTTAGTGGAGGCAATTGCACGCGGCGTACGTGAGAGCCTGGAGCAGCAACGGCCGGCCCGCTCTGCCGGCTGGGGAACGATCGATGGTGCAATTGAGGCCTGCCTTGCGACCGGCACTTCCCGGTCGCTGGAGACTCTGCTCGAGGCTGTAAGGGCAAAGGCGTCCAAGGCTGGCCGAGGCATGGTGCTCATCATTGATGAGCTCGGCAAAATCCTGGAATTTGCGGCCCATAACCATGACCGACAGGATGTCTTTGCTTTGCAGCGCCTCGCAGAAATGGCTGCCAGGAGCGGCGATCGACCATTCGTTTTGCTGGGCATTTTGCATCAGGGGTTCCAGGCCTACGCAGAGCGGTTGCCGGCCGCAGTTCGGCATGAATGGGACAAGGTGGCCGGACGGTTCGAAGAAATCGTATTCGACCAGCCGCTCGCTCACACAGCGGCGTTGATAGCGGGGGCGCTCGGGATTTCCGAGAGCCCACTGCCCACGACTGTCACCAGGGAAGCAAAGCGCGCCGCTAGTGCAACCGCCTCAATGGGCTGGCTTGGCGGGGAGACCAGCGGCATTGCCAGCATTGATGCGACCCGGTTGTATCCTCTGCACCCGACCCTGTTGCCAACCTTAGTGAGATTTTTCGCGCGGTTCGGACAGCACGAGCGATCGCTCTTTGGGTTCCTGCTCTCGTCCGAACCATTCGGACTACAGTCATTTGCCGAAAAGACCAGCGTGGGGGACGGCTGGTACGATCTCGCTGCCTTTTACGACTACGCTCGGGCATCGTTCGGACATCGATTGAGCGGGGCGAGCTATCAGAGTCACTGGTTGCGGATTGTCGCGACTATCGAGGTTGCCACGGATATCGGCGCGCTTGATGCCCGACTGATGAAGGCGGTTGGCCTGCTCAACCTACTGGATTCTGACGACCTGATAGCCAATGAAAGAACGCTTGGAGCTTGTTTCTCCGCAGAAGATCCCAACGAAATCGTGGCTTCGATTTCACGACTGAAGCAGCGCGGCCTGCTGTTCCAGCGCGGTGATCGCGGGAGCCTGCGATTGTGGCCTAATTCGAGCGTCAACCTTCATGCGACCCTTGAGAACGCTACACGCGCTGTTGTCGAGCACAGTGAGGTGAGCGCGCACATCGGACAGTACCTCGAGAAAATGCCGATACTGGCTCGACGTCACTACCTTGAGACCGGAACGATGCGGTACTTTGAGGTTCGGCACATTCGCGGCGAGGCTTTGGCTGAGGCCATCCGTAAGGAACCTGCCGGCGACGGTTATGTCCTTTTTGTTATGGTGGACACCGAGGCTGAGCGAGAGGCCGCATGGGAGGTGATCGAAGCGCAGGTTGAGATTATACCGAGCACCATCTTAATCGGGTTACTGCAGCCTCTCTCCGTGCTGTCGCATGAGCTTGCCGAAGTGCAACGGTGGCGTTGGATCGAGGACAACACGCCCGAGCTAGCCCATGATGGTTTCGCGGCTGCTGAGGTATCGCGCCAGCTCCACAACGCGAAACGGTCGTTGGCCGAACGTTTCAAGACGGTATCCGGGGTTTCGACCGCGAGCGGGAATTCGGTAAATTGGTGGTACGCGGGGAAGCCGCGGGATATGAAAGGCACCGTCTCCAACGCCTTGTCCGAGATTTGCGACTTGGTCTTCTCGTCGGCGCCGAAGGTGGCCAACGAACTTATCAATCGAGGGGCTCTTAGCAGTGCCGCCGCCTCCGCCAGAATGCGGCTAATCGAAGGGATTTTCACTTCGGTCGACAAGAACTTGCTGGGAATTGACCCAGACAGGGCTCCGCCGGAAAAATCGATGTATCTTTCGGTTCTGCAGGCCGGACGCTTGCACATTGAGAGAGACGGTCGAATGGCGCTTGAGATTCCTTCGCCCGCCGAAGACCCATTGAAGCTGCACCCTGCTCTTAGCAAGATCATCACGGCGATAAAGAGCGGCCGAGGGCATCGCGTCTCGGTCGTATCGATCCTGGATGAGCTGAGAGCCGCTCCCTTCGGGGTCCGAGACGGTTTGTCTCCTCTTCTGTTGGCCCTAATCCTCAAAATTCACGGCCACGAGCTGGCCGTTTATGAGGACGGCACGTTCCTAGCGAGGTTTGGCGCCAATGAGTTTCTCAGGCTGTCGAAAGCACCTGCCTCCTTCGACATTCAGTACTGCAGCGTCGAAGGCGTACGATCAGAGGTGTTTGCGCGCCTGGCCGAGGTCTTCGCTAAGGGCGTCCAAGTCCGGCGCCCGGTCCTGTTGGACGTGGTTCAGGAGCTATGCCAATTCGCGGCGAAGCTCCCTGACTTTACGAGGAAGTCGCGTACTCTGTCGTCCATGTCGATGGCGGTTCGAGATGCGCTTCTCAGCGCTCGAGAACCTGCTACGCTCCTCTTCAAGGATTTGCCAATCGCCTGTGAGTTGGCCCCCTTCGACCTTGACGGCGATGAGGTTTATTCCGACGCTGAGCGGTTTGTGATCAACCTAAGCTCTGCAGTGAACGACCTTCAGGGCGCGTATTCGCAGCTGCTCGAGCGTATTGTCCTGCGGGTTGCGGAAGCCGCCGGCACCCAGGACCTGGTGTTCGATCGTGCGGCCCTGGCCTCCCGTGCGTCACGCGTCAGTCTTGCAGCTCGCGAGCCTCGGCTTCGGGCCTTTGCATTGCGTCTTCGGGACCCAGGCCTGTCTGATGAAGCGTGGGCCGAAGCGCTTGCAAGTTTCGTGGTTGCCCGTCCTCCCAGCCGCTGGTTGCCTGGCGACGAGGCTCGTTTCGGCGAAGAAATCGGCGCGCTGGCGGAACTCTTCGCTAAGGTTGAAGCGGCAGCATTTAGCATGGGTGGAGATCGGCCCAATTCCGACGCCGTTCGGCTTAATCTCACGCTTCCAGACGGGACTGATTTGGTGAAAGTGGTTCAGGACGTCCGCCTGTCCGATAAGGATGAGGTCAGCCTTGATGCCTTGGCCGGCCATCTGCCCCGAGGGGATGCTAAACGCATTCAGTTTCTGGCCAACCTCCTTTTGCGAGAGCTCAAAAAGGGAAAGCAAGAGCCTGCTCAAATGGCCGAACGCTTAGACGGATCGCTGAAATGAGATCATACGAAGCTGACATTGCCATTGCGTTCAACGACGTAGCGCCACGCCACATCCTCAGCTTGAGCGGAGGAAAGGACAGCGCGGCCCTTGCGATTTACCTTCGGGACCGGGCCCCGAATATCGAGTACATTTTCCATGACACCGACAAGGAATTGCCGGAGACCTACGACTACATCGGCAGGCTTGAGGCGATCCTCGGGAAGCCCATTGTCAGAACCACGCCGGTCGATAGTTTTGACCATTGGTTGACCGTCTACCGGGGCATGCTTCCTTCGAACCACCGGCGTTGGTGCACGAAGATGCTGAAGCTAAAGCCCTTCGAGGCCTACGTTGGCGATGGTCCAGTAATCAACTACGTCGGCCTTCGTGCCGACGAAAATCGCACTGGCTACATCAGCACTAAACCAAACATTCTGGCGGTGTACCCATTCCAAGATGACGGCCTAGTACGGGCCGACATCATCCGGATCCTGGAGGATTCTGGCTTGGGTTTGCCACCCTACATGGATTGGGGCCGGTCTAGGTCTGGGTGCTACTTCTGTTTTTATCAGCAGAAGATCGAGTGGGTGCGTTTACTCGAGAAACATCCAGAGTACTTTGCGCTCGCCCAAGGGTACGAAGAGAAGGCCGTACAGGTCGGAGAGCAGTTTTACTGGTGCCAGAACGAACCGCTGGCCGAGCTGGCAAAGCCGGAGCGCGTTGCCAAGATCAAGGCCGACTGGGAAGTGTCCCAAGCCCGCAAGAAAGCCCGGCGGAAGAACCTTTCGCTGGTTGAAACGCTGGGAGGCCTTGACGTTGAAGACGACAGCCACCTTAGGGATGGATGTCTTGTCTGCTCGATTTAGGTGCAAAAAGTCGCGCAGAGGCGCTGAAAAACAAGCGCTAGCCTTTGCGTCGGCTTTACATGTGAACTCGTTCCTAACTTTGTGCAATTACGAAGACATGCGAACATCCGTGCATTGGGGGGCAGAACGCATGATGCAGTTCCAGAACATGTTGGCGACGTGAGCTTCACGTTCGAGGCGAGAACTCTGCTTGAACTCGGGAAAGAGCTTATAAGCTCCGACGAGGTAGCACTGTATGAACTGATCAAGAATGCAGTCGACGCAGGATCCACCCGCGTCGAGATACTTGTCACTGTTGAGATCACGCACACCGACTTCAAGGAAATCGTCGCTCGTGTGGAAGAGGAAGGGCACGATCTTCCCGAAGTGACAGACTATCTCCAGAGCTGCCTGATCGATGCTTCGAGCGTCGACGCCAACAGGCTGGTTGCAGCCCTGAGGGACGCAACTGATCGCCCGCAATACTTGGGTATCATTCGATCGTGGTATGCCACAGCCAACACGATAGAGGTTCGAGACTCCGGTCACGGAATGTCGTTGGACGATCTGGAGAATATCTTCCTGCGCGTCGGTACACGCTCGCGTCGCACCGAGAACCAGCAAGGTGCTCGAAATCTCGGCGATAAGGGAATTGGGCGGCTGTCCGCCATGCGGCTGGGTGACCGCCTGCAGGTCAAAACCACGAAAGCGGGGGAAACGCATTGGAACCTGCTCGATATTGACTGGACACTGTTCTCGCACGACAGCAAGCGGTCTATCGAAGAGATCAAAATCGAGCCTTTCGTGGGGGAGGAAAAGAGTTCGGCAGAAGAGTCCGGGACGCGGATACTTATCTCCGACCTGCAGAGCGACTGGACGCACGTTCGGTTCACCGACATCCTGCAGGGCAGAATAGCAAGGATGGTCGATCCGTTCGTGGCCGGCGCTGCCAACAGGTTATTGGTTGCGCGACACAACAGTCAAAGGGTGAGCATACCGTCAATCCCCCAAGCGCTTCTGGATTCGGCTCATGCGTACTGTCATATCAATTTCAACCTGATCGACGGCGAACCAGTTTTAACCGGTTTGGTAGACTACCGTTTCCGGCACCGAAGCGTGCGGATCGACGAGCGAGGCGCAGCTGTTCACTCTTTGGCGCAGCAAGCGGTGAAGCGACGCGCCAAGCGGGGACATGCCGCCTTCCGCCTTGTTCCCGTCCGACCCTCGGCATTCACCTCATTAGGCAAGTTCTCCGCCGACATCTATTGGTTCAATCGGCGGGTGGTCGAGGCTGTTGCGGGCCTCACCGAAAAGATGGCCGACACGCGGCGGGAGATTTCCCACTGGAGCGGCGGGCCGATGCTCTACCGCTATGGGTTCCGCATTCTGCCGTACGGCGATCCATCAAATGATTGGCTTGATCTCGATGAAAACGCGTTCGGCGTGTCCGGTTTTAAGCTCAACCGGCAACAGGTTGTCGGAAGAGTGCTTCTGGAGACTCCACACACTGCACTGAGTGAGCAGACGAACCGAGAGGGCCTGATCCAGTCGGACGCTGCTGATGCATTGAGAAAAATTCTGATGTGGGTCGTCCACACCGAATTGCGAGGGTTGATCAACGAAGCAGATGAGATCGAGTTTATCGAGCGGCGCGCCGCTGAGGAGGACACTAGGCTGGCAACTGATACCCGGAAACGGGTTGATGATGCATTGGAGCGTATCCGAAGTATAATGGGTCCGGCTGCAGCTGCAGATCTGGCGGACTTAACCAAGAGCGTGGCGCAACTGACCACTCAATCTGCATCTCTGGCAGAACGCATCGAAAAGGTCGTGTCCGAGGCGGAGGAAGAGAGGGAGAAGTTCGTCTACCTCGCGGGCATCGGCCTCATGACCGAATTCATTTTCCATGAGCTGGATCGAGCGGTCGGGCACACCATGGAATTACTCTCCGAAGGAAGTCTGCGGCAGTCAACCATCGATTCCCTACGGGAACAACTGAAGACCTTGCACAAGAGAATCTCGGCGTTTGACGAACTAACTGGCGAGAAGCGGCAGTCGAAGAGCAAATTCGACATAGCGGACCTCGTAGACGAGGTGCTTTCCAATCACGAGAGGGAATTCGCTCGCCACGGAATCGTCGTCTCCTTCGAACGCCCGGATCGACCGATGATCGTCAACGCTGTGCGCGGAATGCTTATTCAGATCCTCGAAAACCTTCTCGTCAACGCTGCCTACTGGCTCAAGCAGCAAAAGCGCTACGAATATCGGTTCGCTCCGAGAATCAGTGTTGTGTTGGATGGGGACGACAAGACCCTGACGGTCGAGGACAACGGGCCAGGTGTCACAGAGGATCGAAAAGAGCGGATTTTTCAGCCGTTCATCACGTCGAAGCCGACAGGGCAAGGGCGTGGCCTTGGCCTCTACATCTCGCGTGAACTCGCGGAGTATCACAAGTGGCGACTGCATATGGACGCTGAAGTCGGGCGTATTCGAAAGGGACGGTTGAACATGTTCGTCTTGGACATGGGCTAGGGGACAACGATGGGGCACGAGAAGCGAATTCTGGAGGCGTTTTCCCAGAACAAGATCGAACGCATATTGCTGATCGACGATGTCTATGACGTTCCTTCACTAACGGAGATCGACGGTTCGCTTCTAGATTTCATGAGCGACATCGAGGGTATTGATGCATGCAAAGCAGCAAATCTGAACGACGGTGACATCAGCGATGCCCTTGCCGCGGTGGAGAATAACAACCTCGAGTCTGACGCGTTGCTTAACGCAAGAAAGGCACTCTACGCCGAGTTCGTGGCCACTCGAGAGGATCGATTCGATCCGGGTGGTCACTTCAAGACCGTGAAAGGCTTGACGCTCGCCATCCTCGACCCGCTCATCGCATTGCTGCAGAAATGCGGCCAGAAGGTAGAGGTTCGACTATCGGGATTGTTGGATGGCGAGTTGCAGTTCAAGGAGTTCGGGCCGCAGATTGTATTCCTCGACTACTACCTAAGTCCGGAGGCCACGGGCGAAGGGCTCACCGCCGCTGTCAAGACGAAGGCGCGTCTCGCCTCGGTGCAACTTTTGGACAGGCTGTTGAAGACGAAGCCAGCGGACGATCCAGCGATCGTGCTGATGTCTTCGGAACCGGTCAAAGACAAGGCGCAGGCGTTCCGGCAAGACGTTGAGGACTTGGGAGAAAACGTTCTCGCACTGCGTTTTCGTTTCTTGCAGAAGGGTTGGGTCAGCACCAATGGCGCGGATCTGAAGATAGAGAACGAGGCCGCTGATACTCTGCTCGATACTAGCCAGGGCTACGTTTTCGGCCAGGTCCTCCACCGCGCTCTGAAGGAATGGCGATCAGGGGCCGAGAGCGCGTTAAAGGAAGTCCTGAAACAGATCGGCAGTTTGGAGCCGAAGGACTTGGCTTATCTCTTCCGTTTTCGCCTTGCTAGTGAAGGCGAGAAGATGGGCTCTTATCTCGAGTGGTTGTTCGGTGAAAACCTTCGCGCCTTGGTAGCAGAGAAGGTCGATTGGTCCAGCGAAGCGTTCACCAAAATAGACGACAAGGAACTCAGCAAGGGAATTGAAGGCGCATTCGACGGGCCTTCAGTGCCAATTGCACGATTTTTCCACCGTGTCCGGGTTGATGAGCTGGTCGGCGATCACACCAATCGACGGCGTTTGGGGGACATCTTCGTTCAGCCCACCAAGAAGCGAGTCATGGTGGTGATCACGCCAGACTGCGACCTCATACCCCGAGGATCGGGGCCGAAAGTAACTCGGTTGCTGGCCATGGAAGGGCAATTGCGCTCGTTCGATGAGGACAGCGCATCGGCCGATCAATTCATCATCTACAAGAAAAAGCCGTACAGTCTGAAGTGGGATCCCAAATCCCTCCATACATTCCCCGTCTCGGGCCCCGGCTCCTTGGGCGAGGTAAAAGGAATGGATTTTTTGGGCACACTCCGCCCGTTGTACGCTCAAGAGGTCCAACACCTCGCCCTCACCGACTTAGGTCGCATCGGACTCAGCGTCGCCCCAACTATGGGAGTGGACGCATCAGTGACGGTCCATCTTCGCGTGAAAAGCGGAAAAGGAACGACCTTCGAAGTGTTGGATATCCCCGGAACATCGACCGCAACGGTGTTGCCCGAACGTAGCGGCGCTGCTTCGGGCCACCGCATCCTATTGCGCCGGTCCTATGTCCACGCCCTGGTCGACAAGCTCCGCGGCATCGATATCGCCACGCTTGACGCCGAGGATGCGCCGAAGCTGACAGAGTTCTTGCAAGAAAAGAACGAGGACAGGTTGATCGGCGGTTTTCTAGTCAAAGGCTCCGCCGTTAAGGAAAAGGGCCCACTGTCCACGAGCATTCAGATCGCGGCCAAACCCGATACGGGCAAAGGAAGCGCATGGCTGCAGTTCACGCTCAAGCTGTCGGATGAAGCTATGGAGGACCTGCTGAGTCTAGATCCTACGCTCATCGCTGGAGACGAGGCACGAGCGACCCGGTGAGTTTCAATCTGGGATCGTACCTACGCGATGTTCTTTGACCGGCTGGATTATGATCTGGCGTCGGAGGAGCCAGCCGGATCTTGAACACGGGGCAGACCAGGAGCTCCTGGGGCGCGCGATCCAAAGGGCGATCTTAACATTGACGAATGCGAGCATGCACAACGGCCAACCGCTGTGGCGCCGACACCGAGCAGTTAATCCTCGATCTCGACGTCGTCGTTCAACTGGCGGGAGAAAGCTGGGCACAGTGTCGCTCGCAAGCAACTTGGGGTCCGCGCCAGATGTCCCGTCTCCGAGACCACCGCGAAGACTTTGGCAAGGTCGGCTTTGTCTATTCTTGCTGATTGCAAGATCGCGAGCGATCGAACGATAGCTGCGGTTGTAGCGCAAAAAGGATGATTTCGCAGCCGGCGGCCTTCTGGCGCTCGCTTGAAAATCAAGGTGCTGAACCTGTGGTGCTGGCGCGGGCGTACCCTTGGAGGCGGTGGCCATGCCCATCTGCCCGATTGGTAGCGTCCGGGAGAACGCCGGCAAGCATCGCCGGAACGCTACGCGGGGGGTCGCTCATGCGGACGTGCGCAAACTGATCTGCGAAGCCGGTCGAGCTATGCGCGTCGGTAAGAAGGTCGGGCACTTCGACCAGCGGGTACATGCTGTTCAGCTCCCAATTCAGCTCCTCGGCCTCCGCGGGCACTTCGTTCGATAACGGCGTGACGGCGAGCTTTCCGGCGACCAGCCGCACACCCTGCAGTTTGCCGTTGCGGGCACGGTAGGCCAGCCGCTTGAGATTGAAGTCGAGGGTCTGCCGGATTTCGGCGAGATAAGCCCCGCGATCGCGTCGTACGCCAAGGCCGAGATTGTCGGCGTCCTTGATATGGGCGAATGCCGGCTGTGGCATCAGGTGCTCATCGATCGGCCGATACGCGCGACTGGCATCGGCCGCCTTGGCGCTGATGTTCGCGACGGCGTCGTCGCTCTTGCGTTTTTCTCGAGGCCATTCGAAATCTCCCGAACTGAGATCACGCTGATCTCGAGTTCGGTATCGTCGGATCGTATCGAGCCAAGCGGCCACGTTCTCGTGGGCACGGGTCTACCGATTTCTTTCGAGACATTTTGTATCGAGCAGATATTTCAAGCACAGTAACATCGAGCGCGCCAAAATCGGGTGCGAGCATGGCGGAGTTGCCGTTTGCTTCGGATACGGCCAGCCGGCCTTCGGATGCGCCTCCGCATAGACTCGCGCCGCATGGGCTTTGGAAAAGCGCCTTCTATCACCGACAGCGCCATCTCCTCTCGACGCAGCGGCCCGAGACGGCATTCTTGTGCATGTTTCATTCGGACCCTCCGGTGAGTACTGAAGTCTGGTAACTCCAGTCTCCTCGGTCCGGTCCGAATGGACAACCTCCCGAAAACTCAAATCTAGCAATTCTCGCTAGCCAATTCTCCCCAGGCCGCGTCCCACAAGTCCTCGCTCTCAACCGCAACCACAGCCGTCTGTTTTCGATATTCGGCGAGCACCTCCGCTGCCGGCCGTCGCCGGTCCGTCACCGCGTCCGCGTAACCCGTGTGTTCATGACCGTCAGGTTCGAACCATTCCATGCGTTCGACGCTCGCCATCGGATCGCCCTTCGTCCCGCGCGAGATCCTGATGATAGCCGACCCGCCGAAATCCATAATGTCCGCATCCATAGCGACGCGTCGCCACCGGCTAACCATCTAACTCTCCACACCCATCTTGTTCCACGGTGGCTGGATCATCTTTATTAGCCCGGCTTCTAACCCAGCGGCCGTGATCACCGGCAAGCCGTTCCACTCGAGCGCAGGAGGCATCGCGATGTAGATCTCGACGACTGTACCTGCTGTTACGCATTCCTTGATAATCTGGTTTACGCGTGCGCTGGTTTTTTGCCCGGCCTGCCCGAGCCGGTAGTTTGACATACGGCTGCGGATGCCAGCCCGACTTACCCCGATGTACTTGATGAGACCGTCCACGACGAACACGTAGACACCGGCGTCACGCGGTGCGGAGGTGTCGAGCCCGATGCCGCCTGCGCCGTCGGCCACCCACGTACCCAGGCGCTCGAATCCGGCGGCCGTGAGCACGTCGATCGCGACATCGGCGCGAACCTTTGGGATAGGCTTTGACTTGGGAACAACGACGAGGCCGCGCCGGAGGCCGCCTTCGATGCCGGCATCGACGGCCACCTTGCGGACGTGTTGGTACCGGATGTTGAGGAAGTCCGCGACCTCCGTCCGCATGTAGCCTTCGTGCAACAGCGCGCGGATCTTCTCGCTCTTGGTCTCCAGCCCTCCGATGACGACAGTCATTTCACGCTTCATTGGCGAAGAAGCTGCGAGATCAGCTTGTCGATGTCAACTGCCTCCACGGACGGCGTTGGCGGCAGCTTGTATCCAGGGCATGCCCAGTTCCTCAAGCCTTTGGCTTTGCGCGCACCCGCGCATTCGTCCTCCCTGCGAGCCATTGGCCGGCGGCTCTACCCGCAGTTAGCCGTGTGTAGCAGCGCCCGATACGACGCGACGCGTTCGTGCACAGCGTGAGATCGCTTCCGTGACGTGTCGGTCACGCTGAAAGAGCCTCGTCATCGCCTTCTCCATCCTCGTCGGTCGTCGCGCCGATCAGCATCGCATCCGCTGTAGGGCTGTGTCGGTTCAACAAGCCAGCATCTTCGAGGGCCTCCAGCTCAGGCAGGTCGCGCAGCGTCTCGAGCCCGAACTGCAACAGGAACTCTTTGGTCGTGACATAGGTATAGGGAGCGCCCGGTGTCGGACTGCGCGGACCGGAGGTTATCATGCCGGAACCGCGGAGATGGCCGATCAGATCGCGCGACACCTCCTTGCCGAAAAAGCTCGACAACTCGCCGCGCGTGATCGGCTGGAAATAGGCGATGCACATGAGGACAAGCGCCTCCGACTGCGACAGTTCTTTTGTCCCCTGCCCCGCGGCCGTACCGAAGGCGGCGTGGATGATGTCGCCAAAGGCTTTTTTGGTTCGGTGCTGCCAGCCGCCGGCGACCGACACCAGTTCGTAGGGGCGGCCGGCGAGCTCGGCACGAATGTCGTCGATGATCAGCTCGAGATTGCAGTTTTTTCCCACCACTCGCGCCAGCACCTCGCGCGGCACGGGCTCGCTGGCCGCAAAGATCACCGCTTCGACGCGGCCCATCCACTCGCGCCAGCGCAGTTCCGGCGGCAAATGCTCGAGCTCGGTGTCGAGCAAGGCTGGCTGCTCGTTCGGCTTGCGGCGGGCGGAGGCTTGGCTCATCGCTACAGCCCAAACAGTCGGAAGCTGGTGCGGCCCGACAGCTCGCGCACGGCCTCGAGTTGTTGCAGCCGCTCGAACAGGCGCCGCGCCGCAAAGCGCGACAGGTTTTTGGTCGTCAGCGATCCGGCGACGGCATCTTCATTGAGCAGCAAGA
>NZ_RZOI01000220.1:0-8168 GCF_004022645.1 Mesorhizobium sp. M4A.F.Ca.ET.020.02.1.1
GTCCTGCAGGGTCACCACCGAGGATCCGGTGGCGAGATACTGACCGAGGTCGATCTTGGGGATGCCGACAGTGCCGGCGAAGGGAGCGGTCAGCTGCTTCTGGTCGAGCACCGCCTGCAGCTTGTTGACCTGCGAGGCGGATGCCGACGCGGTCGCCCGCGCGGTGTCGAGCGTGGCGTCGGTGCCGACGCCGCGCCGCTGCAATTCGACGGCGCGTTCGAGCGCCGTCTGGTCAGAGACGTTCTGTGCTTTCGCCGCCGCGAGATCGGCGCGCTCGACGGCATCGTCGAGCTGCAGCAGCACGGCGTTGTCGGCTACCTTCTGGTTGGCGTGGAACATGATGCTCTTGACGATGCCGGCTGTTTCGACGGTGAGGTCGACGCCGCGCACGGCATTGACGGTGCCGATCGCCTCGACGCCCGGCGTCCACTCGGACGGCTTCACGATGACCGTCGAAACGGTCGCTGCCGGCGGCTTCATGGTGGCGAAATACTGCTTGATCGCGCTGTCACGAAACAGGTTGAAGGCGACAATTCCGCCGCACACCACAATGAGCAGAAGCAATATTCCGACGATGATGAAGAAGCGCTTCACGAACAGTCCCCCTCGGCCGGCGTCCGGCAATAGTCGTCGAACAGCGGGACACATATCGACGTCAGGTCCCGTTTTCAAATGATGGCGATCTTACTGTACCGTCTGGACGGTGTTGTCAATTCCGCCTAGGCTAATGTAAGGGGGATGCACCGATGAAAACCCGCAGAGCAAATTCGCGTGACAGGATACTCGCCGCCGCCGCCGACGTGGCGCGCGAGACGGGTCCGGGCAGCCTGTCGCTGGACGCCGTCGCCAGCCGCGCCGGCGTGTCGAAGGGCGGCCTGCTCTACAATTTCCCGACCAAAGCCAAGTTGATGCAGAGCCTGGTGGAGGATTATCTCAAGGCATTCGAGCAGGCGATGGAAGCCCGCACCGCCGTGGCTGGTCATGAAAGCGCGCTCGCGGCCTATATCAAGCTCTCGGCCGACGAATGCGAGGAGCCGCAGCCGTCGGCGTCCTGGATATTTTCCGCCATCGCCGAGGATCCCGAATTCCTGACGCCGATCAAATCGTTCAAGCGGCAGCTGTTCGAGCGGCTCAAGGGGGAGACGAACGACCTCAGCGCGCTGTTGGTCTGCTTCCTCGCCATCGAGGGCATGCGCAGCATGAATCTCTTCGATTCCGACGTGCTCTCGAAGGATGAGCGGCAGCTGCTGACCTCGTCGCTGCTGGAGATCGCCGGATAGGGGCCTAGCGCCGGCATTTGACTGGCGTTTTGAAATGCCCTCCCTGCCGAGCCCGGTATCCCGCCCGTCACACCAGCTTCATCGACCGGACATAGCCTCACCTGTGGTTGTGCCGAAGTGCGAACGGGAGTGGGACATGGTGGACATTGTTTCGAGCGAAGCGGGCATTCCAAGGCCAGATCATCCACTCAATCAAACCGGCGGCGCCAAGTGGTTCCTGCCGGCCTTCGGAGTGATCGTGCTCGCCGGCGTCATCTATGTCGCCTACGCACTCAGCCAGGATCTCGCCATAGCCAAGACGGTGCCGTGGATCCTGCTCGGCATCGCCTTGCTGATTGCGCTGGGCTTCGAGTTCGTCAACGGCTTCCACGACACCGCCAATGCCGTGGCGACGGTCATCTATACCCGCTCCCTGCCGGCCGAGTTCGCCGTCATGTGGTCGGGCGTCTTCAATTTCCTCGGCGTTCTCACCTCCAGCGGCGCGGTTGCCTTCGGCATCCTGTCGCTGCTGCCGGTCGAGCTCATCCTGCAGGTCGGCTCCTCGTCAGGCTTCGCCATGGTGTTCGCGCTGCTGGTCGCCGCGATCCTGTGGAACCTCGGCACCTGGTTCCTCGGCCTGCCGGCCTCAAGTTCGCACACCATGGTGGGGTCGATCATCGGCGTCGGCCTCGCCAACCAGTTCATGGCGCCGGCCGGCAGCGCCACCAGTGGCGTCGACTGGTCACAAGCGACCAATGTCGGCACCACGCTGCTGGTCTCGCCAATCATCGGCTTCTTCGCCGCGGCAATCCTGCTCTATGCGATGAAACTGCTTGTGCGCAATCCGGCGCTCTATGAGGCGCCGAAGGGCAACACCCCGCCGCCGTGGTGGATCCGCGCGCTGCTGATCTTCACCTGCACCGGCGTCAGTTTCGCCCATGGCTCGAATGACGGCCAGAAGGGGATGGGCCTGATCATGCTGATCCTGATCGGCGTGGTGCCGACGGCCTATGCGCTCAACCGCACCCCGGACATCAACTATCTCGAAGCCTACAAGTCGGCTTCGGTGAGCGTCGAACAGGCACTGGGCAAGTACGTCAAGCCGGGCATCACCGTCCCCGATGCCAAGGTGGCCGTCCAGGACGCCGTGCGCACCAGGACCTGGAACGACCAAACCACGGTGGCGCTGCAGACATATATTCACAACACCACGGCTTCGCTGCAGCCCTACGCTTCGATCGAAAAGGTGCCGACCGATCTGGTCGGCAACGCCCGCAACGACATCTATCTGATCGGCGAGGCGCTCAAACTGATCGACAAAAAGAAGCTGCTGCCGATGGAGGCCGCCGATCTCAAGGCGGTAACCGACTATCACAAGGCGGTCGACAACGCGACGAAGTTCATTCCGCTTTGGGTGAAGATCGCTGTGGCGCTGGCGCTCGGGCTGGGCACCATGGTCGGCTGGAAGCGCATCGTCGTGACGGTCGGCGAGAAGATCGGCAAGAGCCATCTGACCTATGGCCAGGGCGCCGCAGCGGAGCTGGTGGCGATGGTCACGATCGGCATGGCCGACCGCCTCGGCCTGCCGGTGTCGACCACCCATGTGCTGTCGTCGGGCGTTGCCGGCACCATGGCGGCGAACGGCTCGGGGCTGCAATGGTCGACCGTGCGCAACCTGCTGCTTGCCTGGGTGCTGACGCTGCCCTGCTCGATCGCGCTCGCCTTCGTGCTGTTCATCATTTTCCGCCAGGTGTTCTGAGCGGCCAAGTTCTCAAATAAAAGGCAGCGCCGGTCGCAGCCGCTGCCTTTTTCTTTGTGGCTGTTCCATGGCTGTTTCGAGGCGCCGGCGGGACAGCACCCTCCTCTGGCCTGCCGGCCATCTCCCCGCAAGGGGGAGATCAGCGGCTTCAGCGCGGACCTCCATTGTTGCAATGCCGGAGATTAGCGAAAGCCGAACAGAGGGGGTGTGAGGGAACTCGACGGGGGTGCCGTATGGACAGGCCGCGATCTTTCGCCGGCGGCTAAGTCGGATCCTCGCGGTGGAGATCGTGGATGGTGACGCCCTCGGCATTGGTCGGCAGCGTCAGCCACTGGCGGTGGCGCAGTGTGCGCTCGGTGTCCTCCAGCCCCATCTCCCAATGTTCGCGCATCGAGGTGCCGGAGAACTCGTAGTCCTTGGCGTGGCCCTCGTAGCCCTTGTGCTGGTAGATCAGGTGGACGATGTTGACGACGCCGGCGTCGGAATAATCGGCGATCAGGTCCCTCTCACCCTCCTTCAGCAGTTCGGGGGGAACGCGCTTCAGCGCGTCGAGCAGCTTCATCTTCAGCGCATGGATGCGCTGGAAATTGTCGGTGTTCTGGCGCGTGCGGCTGGAATACATGATGTCCTTGTGGCGCGACAGCACGTCGGCCATGCCGCGCGGCAAGGCGCCACGCGCGCTGAACAGGTCGACCTGGAACACCAGCGAGGAGCGGTCTTCTTCCTGGTCGAGCAGATATTGCAGCGGCGTGTTGGAGACGATGCCGCCGTCCCAGTAATATTCACCCTCGATGCGGATCGAGGGGAAAGCCGGCGGCAGCGCGCCGCTCGCCATGATGTGCTCCGGGCCGATGCGCACCTTGTCGGTGTCGAAATAGACGAAGTTGCCGGTCCTGACATTGACCGCGCCGACGCTCAGCCGCTTCCTGCCGTCGTTGAGGATGTCGAAGTCGATCAGGCTTTCCAGCGTGTCCTTGAGCTCGGCGGTGTTGTAGAAGCTGGTCGCGCCCTCGGCGCCCGGCTGCTCGAACCAGGGATTGGGCGAGCGAGGCTTGAAGAAGCCGGGCTGGCCCATCATCATCGTCATCCACGAAGAGGTGCGGTTGCGGATGTCGCGATAGATGTCGCCCTCTGGCGTATAGGCCCAGATCTTGCGCCCGGAGATCGTCTGCCAGAACTGCTCCAGCCGCTCCAGCCTACGGCTCGGCTCGTTGCCGGCGATGATCGAGGCGTTGATGGCGCCGATCGACACGCCGGAGAGCCAGGTCGGCTCGCAGCCGGCATCGGACAGCGCCTGGTAGACTCCAGCCTGATAGGCGCCGAGCGCGCCGCCGCCCTGGAACACCAGGGCGATGCGGTCATACTGCGCCGTTATTTCCTCGATCGAGGCGGCGACCGCCTTGTTTCGGGTGCGTTCAAGCACGGGCCTTCTCCGGCTGGGTTGCGTTCGCCCAGGAATGGCCGCGGTCGGCGAGATAGTCATGGACGACTTCGCCCAGCCCAAGCGTAAGGTCGGCGGTGAAGTGGACGGCCGACACGATGTCCAGCACCGGCAGCTTCGCCACGTCGGCCATGACATGAGGGCGAAGGTCGAGCGCGGCCGGCGCCGTCCAGGCCTCCTTCAGCGTCACGTCGGTAAGGTAGTAGCGAACCAGCTCGCAGATGCGCGGCGTGCCGTCGACATGCGGGATGATCTTGCTGAGGAAGTTGGGCGCGGCGAGCGAGGCGAGCACCTGGTCGTGGTCGGCCTCCTGGTGCTTGTAACCCATCGTGCTGGTGGCGCATAGGACGCTGCCATAGTGCAAGGTGCCGACAACCACCTCGCCCTCATGCACGATCTTGGGGCTGGCGAGCTTCTTCGGGAAACCCCAGAGCTCGCGGCCGCCGGCGATCGGCGCATCGTCGTCGAGATACATGGAATGGACATAGCCGCCGTGCTGGCCCTTGTAGCGCACGGGGATGACCTGGCCGGTCTCGGTATAGTCGCCGAAGCCGGTCGAATCCGGCATGCGGATGAACTCGTACTTGACCAGCGGCTCGTCGATCTCCAGCGGCGCCGGCACGACCGCCTCCAGCGCCTCGCGTGTCGTGCGGTAGGTGATGATGATGTATTCGCGGTCGAAGAAACGGTAAGGCCCGGGCGGGAATGATGGATTGGTGAGCGGCATCGCATAGGCGCGCTTCACGACGTCGTCGATTTTCAAGCTATTTACCCATCGGTTGCAGGAATAATACGCTCGAAACGCGCAGGAGGACTATGTTGCACGGCACCATGACAGTGCCATGTCATCGACCTTGAGGCCAGCACGCAGTCTCCTTTACAGCATCACAACATTGTAATCGCACCACATATGGTCATGACATTGTTATGTTGCGGCGCACAAACTATGTGCGGAAATATCCCCTTCAATCCTGTCGCGAGATCATCATGGGTTCCCTTTCCTCGAAGAACGCCCTCGTCACCGGCTCTACCAGCGGTATCGGCCTGGCAATCGCCCGCGCCTTTGCCGCCGAGGGCGCCAATGTCACCATCAACGGCCTCGGTGACGCAGCTGATATCGAGCAGGAGCGCGCCGGCATCGAGAAGGATTTCGGCGTCAAGTGCCGCTATTCCGATGCCAACATGATGGACGGCGCGGCCGTCAGCGCCATGGTGCGCGAGGCCGATGCGGCTTTCGGCAGCCTCGACATCCTGGTCAACAATGCCGGCATCCAGCATGTCGCGCCGATCGACGAGTTTCCCGACGACAGATGGGAAGCGATCATCCGCATCAACCTGCTGGCGGCCTTCTACGCCATCAAGGCGGCACTTCCCGGCATGAAGGCGCGCAAATGGGGCCGTGTCATCAACACGGCTTCCGCGCATGCGCTGGTCGCCTCGCCGTTCAAGTCGGCCTATGTCTCGGCCAAGCACGGGATTGCGGGCCTGACCAAGACGGTGGCGCTCGAAGTCGCCCAGGCAGGCATCACCGTCAACGCCATCGCGCCCGGCTATGTCTGGACGCCGCTGGTCGAAAAGCAGATCCCCGACACGATGAAGGCGCGCGGCATGACCGAGGAGCAGGTCAAGCACGACGTGCTGCTCGCCGCGCAGCCGACCAAGGAATTTGTCACCGTGGACGAGCTCGCCGCGCTGGCGCTGTTCCTGTGCTCGGACGCGGCCAAGCAGATCACCGGCACCACCCTGCCGATGGATGGCGGCTGGACGGCGCAGTAAGCGTCGCAAACCGCCGCGGGTATCGCTCGCGGAAGCTCATTCCTTGACAAGGGCGAGGGATCGTTCCAGCATCCTAGGCAAGGGGTTCCCCGCGACGACCCCGTGAGGCGTCAGCCCAACGTTCGCGTCCAAACTCTCTTTGTTCTGGAGGTGGACGCCATGCCGTCAACAACCGAAATCACCGTACAGCAACTTTCCCGTCTCGCCGGCCTGCCGGATGCGCCCGTCCTCGTCGACGTGCGCGTCGAGGAGGATTATCAAGCCGATCCGCGCCTGCTGCCGGCATCCAGCCGGCGCGATTTCAGGACCGTCCCGACCTGGGCGGCGGAGTTCACCGGCTCCAGGGTCGTCGTCATCTGCCAGAAGGGCCAAAAACTCTCGCAAGGCGTCGCCGCGTGGCTGCGCCATGAAGGGATAGCGGCGGAATCGCTGGAAGGTGGCTTCGAGGCCTGGGCGGCGGCCAAGGCGCCGCTGGTCACGGCCAGCGCGATTCCGCCCCGTGACGACAAGGGCCGCACGGTCTGGGTGACGCGGGCGCGGCCCAAGGTCGACCGCATCGCCTGCCCATGGCTGATCCGCCGCTTCGTCGATCCCAATGCGGTGTTCCTGTTCGTCGATGCGGCCGAGGTGCCGGCGGTGGCCGACCGCTTTGCGGCGGTTCCCTTCGACATCGACAATGTGTTCTGGAGCCATCGCGGCGAGCGCTGCACCTTCGACACGATGATCGAGGAATTCGGGCTGCGCTCGGAGGCCCTCGATCGCCTGGCCTTGATCGTGCGCGCCGCCGATACGGCACGGCTCGACATGGTGCCGCAAGCGGCGGGCTTCCTTGCCGCATCGCTTGGCCTGTCACGCATGTTCCGCGACGATCTCGAGCAGCTCGAGGCGGGCATGCTCATCTACGATTCCTTCTTCAGATGGTGCCGCGACGCCACCGAGGAAACGCACAACTGGCCGAGCGGGAGCAAGCCGTTATGAACGACCTCATGGCGGGCAACGATGCCGAGACCGCCCGTGTGCCGCCGGCGCCGAGTTTCAGGGAGGCGGTGCGGCTGTGGGCCAGGATCGGGCTGCTCTCCTTCGGCGGGCCGGCCGGGCAGATCGCCCTGATGCACAAGGAACTGGTCGAGGAGCGCCGCTGGATTGGCGAGCAGCGTTTCCTGCATGCGCTCAATTATTGCATGCTCCTGCCTGGTCCCGAGGCGCAGCAGCTTGCCGTCTATGTCGGCTGGCTGCTGCACCGGACCGCCGGCGGTCTCGTCGCAGGCATCCTGTTCGTGCTGCCGGGGGCGCTGGTGATGCTCGGCCTCAGCAGCTTCTACATGCTCTACAATGATGCGCCGGTCATCGAGGCGCTGTTTTTCGGCGTCAAGGCGGCGGTGCTGGCGGTGGTGGTCGAGGCCGTCATCCGCATCGGCAAGCGGGCGCTCAAGAACCGGGTGATGGTGGCGATCGCGGTCGCCGCCTTCCTCGCCATCTATGTCGTCAAGCTGCCGTTCCCGCTGATCATCCTGCTGGCCGGACTGGCTGGCTGGGTCGGCAACCGCGTCGCGCCGGCCCTGTTTTCCGGGTCGGCGCATGGCAAGAGTGGCGTTGCCGACGACAGCAAGGGCGCCGTCGACCTGATGTTCGAGCGCGGCGAACTCGAGCACACCAGGCCGACGAAGTGGCACGCGCCGCGCACCATCGCCATCTGGCTGCCGATCTGGCTCGGGCCGGTGGCGCTGATCGCGGCGCTGACCGGACCGGCCAGCGTCTGGTCGCAACTAGGCAGCTTCTTCAGCGTCATGGCGGTCGTCACCTTCGGGGGCGCCTATGCGGTTCTCGCCTATGTCGCGCAAGCGGCGGTGTCGTCGTTCGGCTGGCTGGCGCCCGGCGAAATGGTCGATGGGCTCGGCCTTGCCGAGACGACGCGCGGGCCGCTCATCCTGGT
>NZ_RZOI01000221.1:0-8141 GCF_004022645.1 Mesorhizobium sp. M4A.F.Ca.ET.020.02.1.1
GCGTAAGCCCGCTGCCGAGGATGGTCTTGCCGGCGGCATTCACCGTCGGCGGGATCAGCGTCAGCGGCCCGATCACGTCCGGAATGAAGCCCGAGCTTAGCGCCTTGAAACTGTCTGGAAGCGGGCCGACCGAGGAGCCGCCGCCCAGCAGGGCCTGGCAGATGCCTCGAAAGATCAGCATGCCCGCCAGCGTCACGATGAAGCTCGGTATCCGGTGATAGGCGATCCAGTAGCCTTGAGCCGCGCCGATGAGGGCGCCCACGATCAGGCACACGATCGAGACCACCAGCGGATTGCTTAATATCCCGAGCGGCCAGATGACCATCATCATCGCCGCCAGCGCCCCGATGAAGCCCGCCACTGAACCGACGCTGAGGTCGATATGGCCGGATACGATCACCAGCAGCATGCCCAGCGCCATCACGATAATGAACGAGTTCTGCTGCACCAGGTTGCTGAGATTGACCGGTTTGAACAGCGTTCCTGATGTCGTGTACTGGAAGAACAGCATGATGACGATCAGCGCGATGATCAGGCCGTATTCGCGCAGGTTCGTCGTCAGCGCCGAGACGGCGACGCGCGGACCCTGCTTGACGTCTTCGGCTGCGCCGCTTTGCGGCGCGGGAGCGCTTTCTGTGCTCATGATGCTTTTTTTCCTTCTCCGCGAACGATGGCGCGCATGATTTTTTCCTGGCTGGCGTCGCTTGCCGCCATTTCGCCGACCATGCGCCCTTCGTTCATGACATAGATGCGGTCGGTGATGCCGAGCAGCTCCGGCATTTCCGACGAGATGACGATGATCGCTTTGCCCTCGGCGGCGAGACGGGCGATGATCGTATAGATTTCGTACTTGGCGCCGACATCGATGCCGCGCGTCGGCTCGTCGAGGATCAGCAGTTCCGGGTCGGCGAACAGCCATTTCGACAGCACCACCTTCTGCTGGTTGCCGCCAGAAAGATTGCCGGTCAGCTGATAAACGCTGGACGCGCGGATGTTCGTCTTCTTGCGATAGTCGTTGGCCACGCTCATTTCGCGCATGTCGTCGATGACGCCGCGGCTCGAAACACCGCCCAAATTGGCCAAAGTCACATTGTGCTTGATATGGTCGATGAGGTTGAGGCCGTAGGTCTTGCGGTCCTCGGTGACATAGGCGATGCGGTTCTCCACCGCCTTGCTCACCGACGAAAGGTCGATCGGCTTGCCTTCGAGCAAAACCTCGCCGGTGATGTGCCGGCCATAGGAACGGCCGAACAGGCTCATCGCGAATTCGGTCCGGCCGGCGCCCATCAGCCCGGCGATGCCAACCACCTCGCCCTTGCGCACATTGAGGTTGACGTTCTTGATCACCTGCCGGTCGGCGTGGATCGGATGGTAGACCGACCAGTCCTTGACCTCGAAGACGACCTCGCCGATCTGCGGCTCGCGCGGCGGATAGCGGTCGTCGAGCGAGCGGCCGACCATCGAGGTGATGATGCGGTCTTCGCTGATGTCTTCCCTGGGCAAGGTCTCGATGGTGCGTCCGTCGCGGATCACCGTGACCTTGTCGGCGACCCGGTTCACCTCGTTCAGCTTGTGCGAGATCAGGATCGAGGTCATGCCCTGCCGCTTGAACTCGAGCAGAAGGTCGAGCAGCGCCTGGCTGTCCTTTTCGCTGAGCGAAGCCGTCGGTTCGTCGAGGATCAGCAGCTTCACTTCCTTGCTCAGCGCCTTGGCGATCTCGACCAGCTGCTGCTTGCCGACGCCGATATTGGTGATCAGCGTCTTGGGGTCTTCCTTGAGCCCGACTTTCTTCAGCAATGCGGCGGTGCGCTTCTCGTTGGCGTTCCAGTCGATGACGCCATAGGTCGCGTGCTCGTTGCCGAGGAAGATGTTTTCCGCGATCGACAGCATCGGCACCAGGGCGAGCTCCTGGTGGATGATGACGATGCCGATATGCTCGCTGTCATGGATGCCCTTGAAGTGGCATTCCTGGCCGCGAAAGACGATCTGTCCCTCATAGGTGCCGGACGGATAGACCCCTGACAGCACCTTCATCAGCGTCGATTTGCCGGCGCCGTTCTCGCCGACGACGGCGTGAATCTCGCCTTCCTCGACGCTGAGGTTGACGTTCGACAGCGCCTTCACGCCGGGGAACGTCTTGGTGATGTCGCGCATCTCCAAAATCGTCGAGGTCATTAGGAATTCCGCTCCCTGGCGCATGCCTTCCGGTTTCGGAAAGCGTCATGCGCGAAATCAACATACTGCAGTCTGGTCCGCGCCGCGACGGTGCATGGCGCTGCAGAAGCCGGCAAAAAACAATACCGGGGTCGCTTCTGAACGAAAAGGGGCCCTGCGTCGCGCAGGACCCCTCCCTTTGAAGCCGGATTACTTCAGCTCGTCGGCCTTGATGTAGCCGGAGTCGACGACCTGCGCCTGGTAGTTCGACTTGTCGACCTCATGCGGCGTCAACAGGATCGAGGGGACGACCTTGACGTCGTTGTTGTAGGTCTTTTCGTCGAGGCCGTCGGGCTTGCCGCCGGAGAGCACCTTGTCGACCAGCTGCACGGTGGCCTTGGCCAGTTCGCGGGTGTCCTTGAACACCGTCGAGTACTGCTCGCCCGAGATGATCAGCTTCACCGAGGCGGTCTCGGCGTCCTGACCGGTCACGATCGGCCAGGGCTGTGCGTCGGTACCGTAACCGACGGCGCGCAGCGAGGCGGTGATGCCGCGCGACAGGCCGTCATAGGGCGACAGAACGCCATCGACGCGGCTGCCGTCCGAGTAGTTGGCCGAGAGCAGGTTGTCCATGCGCGCCTGGGCGGTGGCGGCGAGCCAGCGCAGCGTGCCGACCTTGTCCATGCCGGTCTGGCCGGACTTGATCTTGATCGAGCCGTCGTCGATCAGCGGCTGCAGGACGGAGATCGCGCCATTGTAGAAGAAGAAGGCGTTGTTGTCGTCCGGCGAGCCGCCGAACAGTTCGACGTTCCACGGCTTGGTGTTCGGGAAGCGCTCCTTGAGGCCCTTGACCAGGGAGTTCGCCTGGATCACGCCGACGCCGAAATTGTCGAAGGTGGTGTAGTAGTCGACGTTCGGGGTCTTCTTGATCAGGCGGTCATAGGCGACGACGACGACGCCCGCGTCGTTGGCCTTCTGCAGCGCGTCGGCCATCGTGGTGCCGTCGATCGAGGCGATGATCAGCGCCTTCGGGCCCTTGGTGATTTCGTTTTCCAGCTGGCTGAGCTGGTTCGGGATGTCGTCCTGCGCGTACTGCAGGTCGACGGTGTAGCCGAGAGCCTCGAGCTGCGACTTGACGGCGTCGCCGTCATTGATCCAGCGCTGCGAGGTCTTTGTCGGCATCAGCACGCCGACAAGGCCTTCGCCTGCATGCGCCGGCAGCGTCATGGCCGCGATGCCAAGGGCCGCCACGGCGGCCAGTGTCTTGATGATTTTCACAGTAACTCTCCCTGGTTGATGGACGCGACACCTCGGGGCTTCGCGGGCCGCGCAGGCGAGCAGAAGCGCGAGATGCGCCGCTGTCGTCTATCGATCTCCGGTATCCTCCCAATCGGCCCCGCGGCGCTGATTTCAGTCGACACGATCTCCCTCGTCATCGACCGTCATGCCACGGGACGCGCGAAGGGTGTGTCCCTTTGACATAACTGTCAAATGCGATCTCTGATGGTTGCTATACCGAAACTGGTATATATCAAAAGCCGACGAATGCGTTGCGGGAGCGAAGACAAAGCATGGCGGCATTGGGCAATCCTGTTGGTATTTCAGGTGGATACGACGAGCTGCCTGGAGATGGCGAAACGCTTCTGCGCAGCGGGCTCAGCCTGCGCCATATGCGCATGATCGCAGCCCTTGACGATCACGGCCGGGTAAGCGCCGCGGCCCAGGTGATGAACATATCGCAGCCCGCCGCCTCGCGCATGATTTCGGAAATGGAGGCGGTGCTCGACGTGAAGCTCTGCGAGCGGCTGCCGCGCGGCATCACGCTGACGCCCTACGGCAGGGCGCTGGCCAGGCGCGCGCGCTCGATCCTGCTCGAGATGCGCGAGGCCGACCGCGAGATCTCTGAGCTCAAGGCGGGCAAGGGTGGCTCGGTATTCCTGGGCGCAGTGACGGCGCCGGCGATCGAACTGGCGGTGCCGGCGATCCGCGAGATCCGCCGCCTCTATCCGCGCATCGAGATCACCATGCAGGTCGAGACCTCGAACGTGCTGGCACGCGAGCTGATTGCGTCGCGCCACGATTTCATCATCGCGCGCATTCCCGACGATCTCAATCCGCGTCTGTTCGAATCGCGCGTCATCGGCGTCGAGAAGGCCTGCCTGATCGTGCGCCGAGGCCACCCGCTGAGCAACGGCAAGGCGGTGCGGCTGGAGGAGACCGCCGCCTATGACTGGGTCTTCCAGTCCGGCGGCTCGCCGCTGCGCCAGGCGATGGAGAGCAATTTCCTCAACCGCAACATCGCGCTCCCGGATCGCATCCTCAACACCAGCTCGCTGCTGCTCACCCTGGTCATGGTGGCGCAGTCCGATGCTATCGCGCCGGTGTCGGTGCAGGTGGCGAAATTCATCCAGAATCCCGACGGGCTGGCCGGCGCCATCGATGTCGTCCAGACCGAGTTCGACATCGAGGTCCGGCCCTACAGCCTGATCACGGTGAAGAACCGCGTGCTCTCTCCGGCCGCCAAGATGCTGCACGATTTCATCCTGCGGGAAGTTGGGTGACGGTTGGCTCGGCCGCCGCTAGCGAAGGCGGTACGGCGCCGGACCAAACGGAAGCGCAACCAGTCTCGACGTCAGTTTCGGTCGTGACAGCCGCGCGCTGGCGGCCAGCGATTTCATGCTCGCGCATGTTCAAAACCCAAAATCCACCCTTTACAAATCGGGAGCCCGGATTCCAACGTGAGTGTCGGGGTGGGGCTCTCCATAGATGGCTTTCAAGAAACTGCGTATTCTGCTCGGCTTGAAGGCCGACCCAGACAAAATTCCGGCCCATGCCAGGATCGGCCGATACTCCAAGAGCCGGGACGGGCGCTCGTTCTTCAATTGCACAGAACAGTCGCCGGTCGTGGCGCGCTTCCTGGCGTCTCCTTCGCCGTAGAGCGCCCCCTCTAGGGGTACCGTGCTCGCGCGAGTGTAACAGGCCGATCGGAAGATTGATGAGCGCTGCCTAATGTTAACCATCTTGATGCTAGCGTAGCCGCCCGCGAGACAAACGCGAGAACGAGAACACAGGATGAAAATCGATCTGCTGCCGACAAAGCTTGGATGGGCGTTGAAGACCACGGCGATTGGGCTCGCCGCCATTCTGGCGGCGCTGCCCGCGAAGGCCGAGACGGTCGGCGACAATCACGGTGGCCAGATCGTGAGCTTCGCCCTGCACATTGCCCAATTGCGCGCCGCCGACGAGCCGGTGAGCCTCGAGGGGGCGTGTGACAGCGCCTGCACGCTCTATCTGTCGCTGCCCGTCGAGCAGCTTTGCGTGACCCCTCAGGCATCCTTCGGCTTCCATCTGCCCTACGGCGTCGGCGCTCGGCAGAACGCGGTCGCCGCCAATTACCTTATATCGCAATATCCTGACTGGGTGCGGCAATGGATCGATGAGCATGGCGGCCTGACGCACACCATAGTGCGGATGGAAGCCGACGAGGCGGCAAAGCACCTTCCGCTTTGCGGCGTGCTGGCATGAAAGGTGCGGCATCCATCCGCACCTGACCGGACTGCGCGGTCCCGGCAGGTGCAGGAAGGCGCCATCTGATCGATTGATTCCGGCTGAAGCGGGTAGCAGGTTTGTTGCCGGCCGGTCCTGCATGCCCGCTCTCGAAACCGCCATTCACAAGAGAGTCTCTATCGCCCTGGTAATTCGCAGGGTGAGGGAACTGACCGGGACGGCAGCCGAAGAAGCGCTAGAAGCCACTTTGCGCTCAATACGGTGGGTGACACCACCAGAAGGCCTCGGCTTCCTCTTTGGGTGTCATCGGACGTGACTCCCATGAGTCCGTTCTGGCTATGTAGTGCTTCCAAATGGGCCTGCCGTCCACGCCGGTTCCTTCGTGCCAGTCGGTAAACCCCATCAGCGGCAACAGGACTTGTCGGATCGAGCGAAGCCGCAGTGCCGCCGTGCGCATGGGAAAGGCCTCCCTCCTAGTACTTCCGCCGCAGCGTTGCCAAGCCGATTTCCAGCGGCCCGGCGGCCAAGGGCGGGGGCTCGGGGTTTGACCGCCGGGCCTAACCGGCAAACGGGGTAGGTTGCCGGCTGGCAAATTATAGGCCGATCATTGGAATATTCAATTTTGCTAAATTGCGTCGGAACAAAAACTTGCACGTCTCGTTGGAAATGCCGGCCGGATTGCATGTCCCCTCCATCCTTCCGGTCCCTTGTGAAAAGGCCCGCTGCCATGTGATTGGCGGCGGGTTTCACATTTTATCGAATGCTGAAACAAAAGCCGGCTGGAGCCGTTGATTATTACCAGATCGTACCTCTGGTGACACAGTAGACCCTGCCGCCGGCTTCGGCCGGCGGTCTTTTTAGCAACGGCTAACGGAACGGAAACCGTCCTGCGATATTGAATCAAATTCGAGTTGCGGGGCGTTCCATGCGCAAGCCTGCCGGCGTTGGCCGGTTCGAGTTCATCGAGCCACTGATGAGTGAATACGGCGCGGCACAAGCTGGAGCGGGTAGCGGGAATCGAACCCGCGCGTTCAGCTTGGGAAGCTGACAGGCTACCATTACATCATACCCGCGCGCGCCCTCGTTACCATGATGGCCGGGCTTCGGGCAATCGCCAAAGCCGTGCCCGGATGACAAGAGAGCCTTTGATGCCGGCGATCGGTCATGCTAGTAGCGCCTGCGCTTTGGGAATCGGCAGTTTATTTGCCCGCCGACCCCCCGTAAGCAAGGTGCGTGGGTGGGGACCCGGCTTGGAATTCAACATACGCAAGAGAAAACGGGCCTCCGGGGCCAGGAAGATATTTGCGCTGGAAGACCTCAAATTCCTGCTGCAACTCCCTGCTTTGGCGATTGTCTCCCGGCTCGTTCCCGAGCGCGAATGGCGAGCGATCTGCCTGTCCATGGCGCGGCTGGGCGGCGCGTCTTTCGCCAACCGGGACAGCCGGGTCCTGCAGACCTTTCGCTCGTTCGGACTGGCCGGCAATGACGATCTGCGCGGCGTCCGCGCGACGCGTCACGAGCATCACATACAGATCCTGCGCGAACGGCTCGGTGGGTGGAACCCGGCCATAGCGCTGCAAGGCATCGAGCATCTCGAAGCCGCGCAAGATGCAGGCCATGGCGCGGTGCTGTGGATCGCGCATTTCAGCTTCAATGCGCTGGCGGCGAAGATGGCCTTCGCCAGGGCCGGGTTCGAGGTGTTTCACGTCAGCCGGCCAGAGCATGGCTTCACCAAGTCGCGTTTCGGCATCCGCTTCCTGAACCCGATCAGGATTGGCGCGGAACTGAGATACGCGGCCGGCCGCGTCGTGATCGACCGCGCCGATCCTGCTGCCAGCATGAACGAGGCCCGTCGGTTGCTTCGCGCCAACAAGTTCGTTTCAATAACCGCCGGAGCCTGGGAGGGCGAAGTGCTGGTCACGGCGCGAATAGGCGAATCGGGCATGGAAGTGGCCAGCGGCGCGCCCCGGCTGGCCAAGATCGCCGGCGCTCCGCTGTTGCCGGTCTTTGTCGGGCGCGACGACAGCACCGGCCAACTGCACGTGGTCGTCGAGCGCCCGATCGATCTCTCCCGCTATCGGGACAAGGCCGAGATGATCCAAAGCGCCGCGCAGGAGTTTGCCGACCGGCATCTGCCCTATTTGCAAAGCTGGCCGCATCAATGGCGCGACTGGGAGAAACTGACCGCGTTCACCTCGCGCTGACGGTCGAGAGCTCATGCCGCTATTCAGCATTCTCATAACGGACGATCAGAGCGCTGACCTTCCCGAACGGGTCAGCGAGAACATCCGCTCGTTCAAGGCCGCGCATCCGGGCGAGCAGCATGTCCTGTTCGGGGAAGCCGAATTGAGCGAGTTCATCGCGGCGCATTTCGACGCCGAGGTGTTATCGGCTTTCCGCACCTTGCGCCCCTACACCTACAAGGCAGACCTCGCCAAATACTGCCTGCTCTACGAACGGGGCGGCGTCTACGCCGACCT
>NZ_RZOI01000222.1:0-8072 GCF_004022645.1 Mesorhizobium sp. M4A.F.Ca.ET.020.02.1.1
CTCGTCGACAAGGCCGCGCCATTGCGTGGCGAACATGCCGATGGTGGCCGAGCCGCAGCCGACGCGCATGCGGTGCTCGACCTTGCCGTCGATGACCGGCGGTTTGCCGGCTTCAACGATGACCGTCGCGCCGCCATCGATGGTGAGTTCCACCGGCTTGCGGTTGCACAGGTTGAGCAGCGCATCGCAGGTGGCGCGGCCTTCGGTCTTGGAGCCGCCGGTCAGATGATGGACGCCGCCGAGCGACAGCATCTGCGAGCCGTATTCGCCGGTCGTGACGTGGCCGATCGCCTCGCCTTCCGACCGCACTGTTGCCGTCTCGTCGCCGATATGGCGATCGGTGTCGATCTTCACCTTGACCCCGCAGTAGGAGAAGATGCCCTCGGTGACGACGGTGACGAGATCGACGCCGTCGACCTCCTGGCTGACGATGAAGGGCGCCGGCTTGTAGTCGGGATAGGTGGTGCCGGCGCCGATGGCGCTGACGAAGCGCCGGCCGGTGTTGACCAGCTCGCCGTTCCAGGCTTCGCCTTCGGCGACGAACGGCACGACAGCGCCGCCGGTCTCGGCTGCGTGGTCGAGGATGGTCAGCGGGTCCATGCGCACGATACGGCCGCCGACATTGCCGTAGCGGTCGCAGGCGCCGGTGCGGCCGTCGGCGATGTAGCACATGACCGGACAGGCATCGCAGCGGATCTTCTCCGCCACCTGCTTCTCGCCGGGATCGTGGGTTTCGAAACGTTCGGCAAGCTCGCTCATCGGCGCGCCTCCTTGTCGCGGATCGCCGCAAGGATGCGGCTCGGCGTCGCCGGCACCTTGGTGACGAGCACGCCGGTGGCGTGGCGGACGGCGTTGAGGATCGCCGGCGCGGTCGGGATCAGCACGTGTTCGCCCAGCCCCTTGGCGCCGAAGGGTCCTTCCGGGTCCGGAACCTCGACCAGTATGTGCTCGACCGGCGGCACGTCGCCGATGGTCGGGATGAGGTAGTCGTGCAGGTTCTCGGTGCGGCCGGGGATGTATTCCTCCATCAGCGCCATGCCGATGCCCTGCGCGATGCCGCCCTCGATCTGGCCCTCGACCAGCACCGGATTGATCGCCTTGCCGACGTCGTGCGCGGCGGTGATCCTGATCAGCCTTACGGTGCCCAGCTTGAGATCGACCTCCAGCTCGGCGATCTGCGCGCCATAGCCATAGACGGCATAAGGCTTGCCCTGCCCCTTGGCGTCAAGGGGCAGCGTCGGCGGGTCGTAGGTCTCTTCCGCAACGAACACCAATCCGTCGGCATTGGCTTTCAGCTCAGACAGGTCGACACGCCGTGTGGCGTCGCCTTCGCGGATGAAGATGCTGAAGCCGTCGAGCGCGATGGTCGCCCGGTCAGAGACATTGGCAAAGCGCAGGATTTTCTCACGCAATGCCCTGCCTGCCTTTTCGGCCGCCTTGCCGGTCACAAAAGTCTGGCGCGAGGCGGACGTCTTACCGGCGTCGGGCGTGATCGCGGTATCGGCGCACTTCAGGCGAAATTTTTGCAATGGCAGGCCGAGCGCATCGGCGCAGATCTGGCTGATGACGGTGTTCGATCCCTGGCCGATGTCGACGGCACCCTGATGCAGCACGACCTCGCCCGCGGCCGCGATGCCGACCTTGATGGTCGAGGGATTGGGCAGCGAGGTGTTGCCGCAGCCATACCAGCAGGAGGCGACGCCGACGCCCCGCTTTCTGTCCTCGCTGGCGGCGTTGAACGCCTCGGCCTCGGCGAGCGCGCGGGCCCAATGCGGGCGAAGCGCTTCCAGGCATTCGCCGATGCCGACGCCCGACTCGAGGCGCTGCCCGGTGACCGTTTCGGAGCCGTTACGAAGACAGTTTTTCAAGCGAAAATCAAGCCGATCCAGCCCAAGCTTGCCGGCAAGTTCGTCGTAGAGCGTCTCCTGCATGATCGTCGCCTGCGGCACGCCGAAGCCGCGGAAGGCGCCGGAGATCGGGCCGTTGGTGTGGATGGCCCGGCCTTCGGCGCGGTAGTTCGGCGTCAGGTAGGGGCCGGAGGCATGCACCGGCACGCGATTGGCGACGGTCGGACCCCAACTGGCATAGGCGCCGGTGTTGAAATCGCCGGAAAAGACCATGCCGGTGACGCGGCCACCGGCATCGGCGCCGATCGTCGCCTGCATCTCGGCGGGATGGCGCTTGGTGGTCGAAATCATCGATTCATTGCGGGTGTATGCAAGGGCCGCCGGGCGGCCCGTCCTCATCGCCACCAGGCCGATCAGCGGCTGCAGCGAGACGTCGAGTTTCGAGCCGAAGCCGCCGCCGGTGGCGGTCGGCACGATGCGCACCTTGTCGACGGCAAGACCGAGCACCTTTGCCGTGTCGTCGCGGTCCATATAGGGCGCCTGCGTGCAGGCGACGACGACCAGCGTGTCGCCGTCCATGTAGGCATAGCCGGCTTCCGGCTCGATATAGGCATGCTCGACATAGGAGGTTTCGATGGCGCCGGACACGGTGACGGCGGCGCCGGCAAGCGCTGCGTCAGGATCGCCGCGTTCGACGAAGCCTGAGGTGAGCAGGTTCGCCGGACGGTGCCGGTGCAGCAGCGCCGCGCTATCGGCCTTCGCGTCCGAGGGCTGCAGGACATGCGGCAGCTCGGTCCATGAAACCGGAAAATCCGTCAGATCGAGATCGAGGATCGCTTCGCGCTCGCCCGCCACCAGCGCAACCGCCTCGCCGCGAAAGCGCGCTTCGCCTTCCGCGAGCGCCGGCTGGTCGGCAAAGGGACCGATGACACCGAAGCAGTTGTGGCCCGGAATGTCGGCGGCGGTGAAAACGCCGGCGATGCCCGCATGGGCGCCCGCCCAGGCTTCGAGATCGCCGAATGCGAAGCGGGCATGGTAGTGGGGCGAGCGGACCACCAGCACGGCAAGCGCGTCGGCCGGGAAAGAGTCGCCGCCAAACTTCTCGTCGCCGGTAACCTTCGGCACTCCGTCGAGGCGGATCGGCGAGGCGCCGACGGCGCGGCCAACCTCTGGCATGCGAGGATCAAGGCTGTCGACGCGCCGCGATGCGTCCATGACGGCGGCGATGATCTTCCGGTAACCGGTGCAGCGGCACAGCACACCGCCCAGTGCGTCTTGCGTCTCGGCCTCGCTCGGCTGGGGATTGCGCTCGAGAAGCGCTGTCGCCGCCACCAGCAGGCCCGGCGTGCAGATGCCGCATTGCGCCGCGCCGTGATCGAGGAAGGAAGCCTGCAACGCCGACAGCCTGCCATTGGCAAGGCCTTCGACAGTGGTGACGGTCGCGCCCGACACGGAGGCGGCCGGCACCAGGCAGGCGCAGACCGGGTCACCGTCGACCAGCACGGTGCAGGCGCCGCAGTCGCCGGCGTCGCAGCCGACCTTGGTGCCGGTCAGCCGCAATTCGTCGCGCAGCACTTGGGAAAGGCGACGTACCGGAGGTACGGAGACGCTGACCGCAGCGCCATTGACCTCGAAGGCGATATCGCTGTGTTCCATGCTCATGCCGGACTGGACTTCGCTCATCTGAGGCTGAACCTGGCTCATGCAGCCACCTGGTCGCCAGCAGTGTGGCCGATAGCGGCAAGCACGGCGCGGGCGACGAGCTCGCGCGCCGCATCCTGTCGGTATTGGGCGCTGCCGCGCACGTCGGCGATCGGCGACAGTTCATCGATCGGCGCGGCGAGCACGACCCGACAGAGGGCTTCGTTGGCCGGCAGGCCGAGCAACGCCGCCTCGACGCCCGTGAGCCGCCTGGCGACCGCCGAGCAGGCGCCGACGGCGATGGCCGCTTCAGCGACGGCGCCATCGTCGACGACAAGGCGCGCCGCCGCCATGGCGATGGAGATGACCAGATAGCGTCGGGCGCCGAGCTTCACGAAGGCAGATGTGCCGCCAGCCGCCGGTTTCGGGACGCGAATGGCGGTGACCATCTCGCCCGATGCCAGGGCGGTGCGGCGATTGCCGAGAACGAACTCGCCGAGCGGCAGACGGCGCAACGCCTTCGCCGAGCGCAGTTCGACCTCGGCGTCGAGCACCAGAAGCGCCGGCACGCCGTCGGCGGCGGGCGAGGCGTTGCAGAGATTGCCGGCGATCGAGGCGACATTCTGGATCTGCACGGAACCGACGTCGCGCGCCGCCGCCTTCAACGCGTCGAAGGCGCCCGGCAATTGATGGCGGACCAGATCGGTCCAGGTTGTGCGCGCGCCGATCAGCCAGTGCGTTTCGCTCTCCACGATACCGCGCAGGGCCGTCAGGCCGTTGATGTCGAGAATGTTTTCGCGAAACGGCTTGTTGCCTTGCGCCGGATAGAAATCGGTGCCGCCCGCCAGGATGCGCCAGCGATCCTCGCCAAGCAAGGCGAGCGCCTCGTCGACCGTGGTGGGTTTCGCGTAACGGATCACGCTTTGCCTTCCAGAAAAGGGGCCTTTGCGAGGGACCTGCCGGCGTCCCGCTGGCAAAAATTCATTCGTATGCAAATGATATCAAGTCGGCAGGAATTGTCAAAGCCGGAGTTTCCGGCCTCCGCATCGGCGAGTGGTTCCACGCGATTGTTACGCCGCTGGAGGTTGACGTCGCCGGCCATCTGGTCAAGTTTCTGCGTCCGGTCGCGACAGCGGCATTTTACTTGAGCCCACGCTGAGGAGGAGGCCTATGGCCGACGAAGCGCTTGTTGTCATCGACCTGCAAAACGACTTCTGCCCCGGTGGCGCGCTGGCGGTGGCCGGCGGCGACGAGATCGTGCCACTGGTCAACGACCTGATCCGGCGAACCGAGCACGTCGTACTGACGCAGGACTGGCACCCTGCCGGCCATTCGAGCTTTGCCTCCAGCCATCCCGGCAAACAGGCTCTCGAGACGATCGACATGGCTTATGGGCCGCAGACGCTCTGGCCGGATCACTGCATACAGGGCAGTCTCGGCTCTGATTTCCATTCGGGTCTTGCCTGGACCAAAGCTGAGCTGGTGATCCGCAAGGGTTTCCGCCCGGCGATCGACAGCTATTCGGCCTTCTTCGAGAACGACCACACGACCCAGACCGGCCTGGCCGGCTATCTGCGCGAACGCGGCATCGACACCGTGACGCTGGTCGGGCTGGCGACCGACTTCTGCGTCGCCTTTTCGGCGCTGGACGCCGTCAAGCAGGGCTTCAAGACAACGGTGCGGCTAGACGCCTGCCGCGGCATCGACCTCAACGGCTCGGTCGAGGCGATGCTGAAGCGGATGCGCGAGGCCGGCGTGGTGCTCGAAGACCATTTGTCGGACTGACCAGACTGTGAGGCGTCGGGGGGGCTTCATACAATTGGCGTGGACACTGGCAGCAGGCCTACCAGCCCTGGCTGTCCTTCTGTTTCCGCAATTCGCCTTCGCAGCGGCGGACCACGAACTGCCCGGCGCGGCGATGTCGCTCTGGTGGGTGCTGCCATTTGCCGGCCTGCTGTTGTCGATCGCCACCGGACCGCTGCTCTTTCACCACGTCTGGGAGCATCACTACGGCAAGATCACCGCGGGCTGGGCAATGCTCGTGGTGGTGCCGCTGGCGATCGCCTTCGGCATCCCTTCGGCCATACAAGCGGTGCTGCACACGCTGCTCACCGAATACATGTCCTTCATCATCCTGTTGTTCGCGCTCTACACGATTTCCGGCGGCATCCTGCTTGCCGGCAACATCCACGGCACGCCGCTGGTCAATGCCGGGCTTCTGCTTGCCGGCGCGCTGCTTGCCTCGGTGATCGGAACGACCGGCGCCTCGATGATCCTGATCCGGCCGATCCTGCGCGCCAATGACAACCGGCCGTTCAACGCGCATGTCGTGATCTTCTTCATCTTCCTGGTCTCCAACATCGGCGGCTTGCTGACGCCGCTCGGCGACCCGCCGCTGTTCGTCGGCTTCCTGCGCGGTGTCGATTTCTTCTGGACGACCGCCAATCTCTGGCGCGAGACGCTATTCACCGGCGGACTAGTGCTCCTGGTCTTTCTGGGCATCGACACCATGCTGCACCGGCGCGAGGGCGGCATGCCGAAGATCATGGACCCGACGCCGGACAAGGAGGTCCGCCTGCGCGGCCTGCCCAACATTCCGCTGCTGGCCGGGGTGATCGGCGCGATCCTGATGTCGGCGACCTGGAAGCCGGGCGCCGGTCTTTCCATCCTCGGCGTCGGCCTCGAACTGCAGAACCTCGTGCGCGACGCCATCATCCTGGCGCTGGCGTTCGCCTCGCTCGCCGTCTCGCGCAAGAGCCATCGCGAGGCGAACGGCTTCACCTGGGGACCGATCGCCGAGGTGGCGAAATTGTTTGCCGGCATCTTCATCGCAATCGTGCCGGTGATCGCCATCCTGAGGGCCGGCCCCGGCGGCGCGCTGGCGCCGCTGGTCGCGCTGGTGACATCGCCTTCCGGCCAGCCGAACAACTTGGCCTATTTCTGGCTGACCGGGGCGCTGTCGTCCTTCCTCGACAATGCGCCGACCTATCTGGTTTTCTTCGAGCTTGCCGGCGGCGACCCGCAGCGCCTGATGGGCGAATTCGCATCCACCCTCGCCGCGATCTCGGCCGGCGCGGTGTTCATGGGCGCCAACACCTATATCGGCAATGCGCCGAACTTCATGGTCTTTGCGATCGCCAGGCATCGCGGCGTGAAGATGCCGGGGTTCTTCGGCTACATGGCGTGGTCGGGTCTGGTGCTGATCCCCGCTTTCCTGATCGCCGGCTTCCTGTTTTTCGGCTGAGCCGAAAAGCCAACCGGCGCTTCTGCGTATGCGGGGCCAGCGGTTTCTGCTATTGTCGGGGAGGGTGCGGGGTTACGTCGGGGGCGACATTGACCATCGAGAAGCTGCCCTATCTGTCAGCCGAATTCCTGGATGGCCTGGCGATTTCGACGTCCGATGTGGTCGACGAAATCGAGCGGCAGATCATCGGTCAGCGGCGGGGCGAAGTATGGTGTGCGCCCAAGGCGGTGGTGCTGCCAGGCGACGACCGCTACATCATGGCGACTCTCGGAGTAGCTACCGAACCTCGGGTACTGGCGACCAAGTCGCTGGTGGTCAATCCCCGTAATTCCGAGCGGGGACTTGCAACGCTTAACTCGCTGATCACCCTTCTCGACGCTGAGACCGGACTGCCGCTAGCTGTGGTCGACGGCAATTGGGTGACCGCGAAGCGCACGGCTGGTCTAAGCGCCGTGGCGGCCCGGCGTCTGGCGCGGGCCGACCCGGCATGCGTCGCGTTCATCGGATGCGGGGTTCAGGCGCGCGGTCATCTCGAAGTTCTGGCCGACCTTTTTCCGTTGCAGGAGATTCGAGCCTTTGCCCGGAGCAAAGGCAGTCGTGAAGCACTCTGCCGGATCGCTGAAACACGTGGTCTCAGAGCAGTCCCGAGCGATACTGCCAAGGCGGCGGTCGAACCCGCCGACATCGTGGTGACGACAGTCACGTTGATACCCGAGCCCGTTCCATTTTTGGATGCCCGATGGCTGAAGGCAGGAGTCTTCGCGACGATGACCGACCTGGCCCTGCCTTGGCTACCCGAAACCATGGCCATCTTCGATCGCATCGTCATAGACGATTTGGTGCAAGAGGCGCAGATGAGCAAACCCATGGTGAGACCCGAACTCGTCGCCGGCGACTTGACCGGTTTGGTCAGCGGCGACGTGCCGGGTCGTCAAAGCGCGAGTGAGCGAACGGCGTTCGCGTTCCGCGGCATGGCGGTCGGCGATCTCGCTATTGCCGGCCTGGCATTTGTGCGCGCGAAAGCGATCGGTGCGCTGGACGATTAGAGGCTTCAACCGACGCCGACATACCGCCTGACCGCCGACGGATCCGCGCGCAATTGCTCGACATCAACCGTCTCGCGGTTGCGGCCGTTCTCGATAAAGCAGACGCGGTCGGCGACCGACAGAACCGCATCGACGCGCTGCTCGACAAGAATGGTGGAGACGCCGCGCTCGCGCAGCTTGGCCACCGTCTCGCGGATCTTGGCGATCATCGACGGCATCAGACCTTCGGTCGGCTCGTCAATCAGCAGCACCTGCGGTTCGAGGCAGAGCGCACGCGCCATGGCCAGCATCTGC
>NZ_RZOI01000223.1:0-8032 GCF_004022645.1 Mesorhizobium sp. M4A.F.Ca.ET.020.02.1.1
CATATGAGGAAATGCTGGGGGAACTGATCGCATCCCGACCGGAGTTCGATACCTGGATCTGGCGGACGGCCGACGGTGAGATACCGACATTGCCAGGTGGGCATGACCGAGTGCCCCACACATAAAGTATGGTTCTCCGACGGCGATGCCGAGGTGAACGCAATTCATGAGCGCCGTCATAGCTCTCAATCGCCACGCAAAATCTTTGCTTCGAGAGCGGCAGCGACGAAAGCACGCCGAGCGGATGTTGGATGAGCCTCTCCACGCAATACGCGCAGACAGGCGTCCATCGCTATCTTGCGCTTCTCAGTTTGACGATCGAGATGTCGCAACAAGATATTGGACACGTCATTGACATCGAAGACGACACGCTCCGAGCCGTGGCCGCTGACCTGAACAACGACTGGCCTTTCAAATCTGCTCGAGCCGGTCATCACTCCCCCTCTAAACCCAGCGGCGACAACCTCGCACATCTTTCCTCAGCCGAACGATTCCGCTGCACCCCGACTGCTAAAACTTGATCGCTACCTAAGCGGGGGTCATGAACGCTGTCTGGTTAATGTCTGGTGGCGTGGGATTTGGCTAGCTCAATTTCGACAATGTCGCCTTAGGCCAGTCTCGCACAGTTTGCGGAACCTATGCCTGCACTGTTCCGCTGCGCGCAGCGACCCACTGCATACCAGAGGTCGGGTCATTCCACGGGTGTGCTATATGGCTTTGATGGCTATTGGTTCGATGTTTCGCCGGCGCTGGCTGCCGGAAAAGAGCTTTCCGTCGTATGCGTATCTGCCGGGCAGGCAACCGCATCCCGTGCGCGATCCCGCCGGACATAGCTACAACAGCGAAGCCATGCCGTTGGCGGCAAAGGCGTCGCTGGATTCAGACATATTCCTCTGGGGTCTCGACCTCTTCAATCACGGCTATTACTGGGAAGCCCATGAGGCTTGGGAAGGTCTGTGGCAAGTTGCAGACCGGGGCGCTCCGCTTCGGACGCTCTTCAAGGGATTGATCCTGTTATCGGCGGCCGGCGTGAAGATCCGCGAGGGCAAGCAGGCGGCGGCGATGCGTCATGCAGGACGCGCCGCCGCGCTCCTTCGTCGGCTGATGAACACGGCCGATCATAGCTTCGAGCGCGCGCTCGGCATGTCACCCGCAGGGCTCGCCGAACACGCAGAAGCCGCGGCACGGACCCCGGCAGCCTTGCAGGCGACAGTGCTCGGTCAGCCCCAACCCGTGTTTGACTTCATTCTCGGACCAAGCTCCGGCGAACGGCCAATCGGCTCGTAAAAAAACAACCGGTCATCCGTAGGGGACGCCAGGAATGACCCAGCCCGTTGGTTCCAACGTCACTGACCAACGAGGAATGCCAGGTTTCATTCACCTTGCCGTATTTTCATGGAGCACGGAATTTCGTGACGTTGTTTTCGGAATTACAAAGGCTCAAGACGGCACGGCTGAACATCGGTTCCGGCGCATAGCAGCCGAACGAGCACTGGGGCCGACACGCATCAGCATTTGCTTATGCCGATACTTATGCTGCTGAGACATTTATTGCTTTCAGCGACGGCCATCAATATGTAGCAGGACTTCGCCCGCTGTCCTTTCAAGCCACCCGGAGAGTTTCATGACAGAAGAAGCCGATCACAATCTCGACACCCTCATCGAGCTTACCGCCGATGTCGTCTCAGCCTATGTCTCGAATAATCCTGTCCCAGTGGGCGATCTCCCCGCCCTGATCGGCCAAGTGCACGCGGCTTTGAAAGGCACAGCTGGAGGCGTCTCCGCAGCAGAGCCGGAGGCTCTCAAGCCTGCCGTCCCGATCAGGAAGTCGGTGTCGGCGGACTACATCATCTGCCTTGAGGACGGTAAGAAATTCAAATCGCTAAAGCGCCATCTTTCAACCCACTATGGGCTGACCCCGGACGAATATCGCGCCAAATGGGGCCTGGCGGCGGATTATCCGATGGTCACGCCGAACTACGCCGCTGCGCGCTCGGCGTTGGCCAAGACCATGGGTCTCGGCCGCAAACCGAAAGAGCCGGAAACGCCACTGCCAGCGAAGCGGACCCGCAAGAAGGTCGCAGCCTAACTTTATCTCTCAAGGGTCGTTTTGGAGCGCTCAGCTGCTACCAGGTATGACCTGCGCGGAAAGAGATAAGGCGGGGCCAGTCCCCGCCTTATCTCGCATTCATTCGCCGTTGCCGGGACGCAGGCGAAAATTCAGCCAGCTTTGCTGAGGCTGCCGGCAGAGGACTTGCCGGTACGGCGGTCCTGTTCGATCTCATAGTTGATCTTCTGGCCGTCATTCAGCGTCGAGAGGCCCGCGCGTTCGACAGCGGAAATGTGGACGAAAACATCCTGACCGCCATTGTCCGGCTGGATAAAACCAAATCCCTTGGTGCTGTTGAACCACTTCACGGTTCCGGTCGCCATATCTGTGCATTCCTTTGTGACAACTGCGACGTGGACTTGGTCGTCAAGCCAGTCCGGTTAATTTCGAGACTGGGGAGTTAAACGCAGCAGAAGCGAAAATTGCAAGACCCCATTCGATCGGCCGGTAGTGTGCCGTTCTCTCGGGAACACTGCTGCCCGCACAAAGACGGCCCTTGTGCACTATTACGACACCGATTCACGGTAGCGGCTTGGCAGTTGGGCCCACTCTTCCACCTTCCAAAGGCCGATCAAGTCCGAGGACCCGACGCCTCCTTCCGGCTCGGGATCTGTTTCTATGGGACCGAGCGTCACCGCCATGCTCCTTGATCCCTTGCCTTGCCTTCCCTTACAATCTCTTCCGGACACAGAGGAGTTCCGCCATGAGCGAAGACGCCTTCAACATGTCGATCCGCAAGTTCCTAAAGGAAGTCGGCGTCACCTCCCAGCGCAAGATCGAGGAGACGGTGCGCGATGGGCAAATCGGCGGCGAGAAGAAGAAGTTGAACGTCCGCATGACGCTGACGGCGGACGGCACCGGCCTCAACCACGTGGTGGACGGCGAGATCGAACTTCCATAAGCCGGGCGAAGCGGCCTAAATTTTAGCGAAACGTACGACGCGGCCGAAAGCGTCGATACGGATTAGCAGCTGGAATGGGGTCTGGTCGGATCCGCGTAGTACCGCTCACCACGCTCTTGGCTATCGGCCCGACTGGTGCAGTTCGAATACAAGCGAAAACGAGGTCCTCGGCCTGTTGCGGACTGCGCACCGCTCATTCGAGCTCGACGTTGGCCAGTGGCCAGGCAGGACCCTCGCCGGCTGCCTCCTCTCTCCAGCCTAACTCCCGCAGGATCTGGCTTGCCGACACCCGCCACGCAAGCCATTCGATCCGATCATGGGCGATCTGTTCAATGTACTGACTGTAAAGCTGCGGATACGCGGTCCTCAGCCAAAATCGATGCTCTGGACAAAGCGCCATTGCCGCAAACACCTTGTCGCGCCATGCGTTCCTGATCTCCGGCTCGAAAAGATCGGGCTGAACACGCACGGTCTTCGGATCTCTCCAGGAGAAAGGCTCCAGAAGGATATCGCAGCTCCACTTCACTTCCTGATTTTGTGTCACGGTTCCCGCGCAAGCTCTTGGAGGGGCCGGCGATGTGCTCGCAACTTCATCCGGTCATCCTCACGGTGGCGCCATTGGCTTTAAGCGCCGCCATCAGCATCGGCCCGACGGAGAACTGCCCTGCCCTCGCCTTTTCGGTCAGCACTCGCAGATAACCGCCTGCCGAGTTGATATGCTGCGCCCGTTGCAGGATGCAGGCAATCACGATCGCGGCGACCTCCTGGCCCATCACATGGCAAGCCTCCTCATAGGCCGAGGGCGACACGCCAAGGTAGCCTCGCACCTGGGCCGCGGTGATCATCAAGTCGCGCCAGTTTGCGATCCCGTCGGCTGCATAGTCGGCAATTTCGGGGCAGGCCTTCAGCACAAGTCCGATCGGATAGCCTTTCGGCTTCTCGTCGGCTGCCCGTCTTGGCTCGACCGTCGCCCCGCTTTTCTCTAAAGCAGGTTCAAATTCAAAAGTAGAGTCGGTGTTTGAATCAGATTGCTGCCGCTCAGGCTGGGACTCATTGCCGCTCGGATCCGTGGAATTCATGAAGCTTTCCAGCATGCTATCCACTTCGTCATGGAGCATGGTTAGCTCAGCAACGATCCCTTCTAGCTCAGACAGCCCTGCGCGCCTCGGAATCGCCTCCACGATGGCTCTGAACCGCGTCCAGATGGCTCCCCAGTCGCCAGGCGCGCCCTCGTCAATCGCCGCCTCGACCAGCTTGTGGATGTCACGGCGATGGAGCGTGATCCGCTCCCGCATCAATTTGAGCGCCCGGCTGTCGGCGCGAACCTGCTCGGCCGCGCGCTGGAACTCCTGAGCCCGCGTCAGCAGCGGCGCCAGTGAGAAGCCGAACGCTTCCATGACAGTCCCGCCCTGCCCCTTGCGAGCGAACCTTTTGCCGTTCGGACTGTCACGGCGGATGATCAGACCGCAAGTCACCAGTTCAGCCAGATTCCGGCGCAGCGTGGAATCAGCCATGCCGTGCGCCCGCATCGACAGCTGGGCGTTCGAGGGAAAGACCATCAGGCCGTTTTCCTCACTGATCTGGTCGTCCGGATAGAATGACAACAGACCGCTCAGCACGGCCAAAGCGCGGTCTCCCACACCGATGATCGACTTGCCCTCGCAAAGCCAGCGATAGACCTGCCATTTCTCCACGACGAACCCTTGCGGGATCTCTCGTGCCGCCGCGTTCGCCTGCACCAGCACAAGCGTCATTGGCCGCCGCCCAAAGGGCGTCGTTGCGATATGCGTTCCCATTTCTCTTCCACCTATTGCTAGGCAAAAGAAATCAACTCGCCAAATCGGCGCCTGGACTCTTGACAGTGATTCGTGGATTTGCGATTCTCAGATTGCTTAGATCATGAGAGAGGCTTCCACGACGGCGACGTCTGGGGGCCTTTTTCTTTTGCGGTTGAGTGCTCCTTAGTCCGTTATCTTTTGACGGAACTCGTCATAGAGCGCTTGCAAGCGCTCCCGAACGAAGTTGGCGAATTGCGGTTCGATACGCTTATCGAAGGCGAAGGTCGTCTTGGATTCGCTGTCGCTGATGCTGACCAGGCGAGAACCGTTGAGTGCTGTCCATAGCGTCCGGTCGGGCTTTTTTGCCGGAATCTTGACCATGTCGTAAACTGACTGGAAGCGCTCGTCGCTGGAGAGCGCTGCGAATTCGGGATCCTGGATTGCCTTCAGAGCCCTGGCGCGCTTGGCCCGCTCTTCGAGCAGATCGGCGAGATCGGCCCATCTTTGGCGACCGAACGATTCAGCGGTGCCGATGGCCTCGATGATCTCCGCCGGCAGGCGCGCGACCAGCGCAATCATCTTTGATAGCGCTGCCTTGTCGACCCCCAGCGATGCCATGATGATGTCGCGCGAGAAACCTCTGGCTTCCAGCTTTGCCGCGAAATAGCACCTTTCGATGTAGGAAAGGTCGCTGCGACTGTTGTTTTCCTGCCCTTGGCTGACGACGAGCTGCTCGTCGGTCAGGTCCCTGACGACCGCGCGCACCATCCGGCCGAGTTGCCGGACCGCAGCCAATCGGCGGTGTCCGTAGGCGACCTGGTAGCGAGCGCTGTCGTCTGGATGCGGCCGCACCAGGATGGGCACCTGTTGTCCGTGCTCGCGTATCTGATCGACGAGCGCCGTTCGTCTTTCGTCGGTGATGCCCAGCCGATCGACCACGATAGACTGATCGATAAGGCTTGGGTCAAGTTCAACAACCGACTGCCCTTCCGACAATTTGCGCTCGATTTCTTCGGCCCGCTGGGCGCGCGAGTTTATGTTCTCCAGCGATTGCGAGATGGCGCCCACCGGCCTGCCCGGCTTCAATGGTCGATCAAGGCCCATGAGGGGCCGTACGAGCGAAGACCTGGTGGCGTCAGGCGGTGCCTGCTCGCCGGCGGCCTCGGACAGTTCGAAAAGGTTCTTGCGGGCCATGATTATTTCCGCCCCCAGGTTTTGCGGATCAGCTCCTCGATTTCGCCGTTGACAAGCGTCAGGCTCTCAAGCGCCCGGTCATAAGTCCCGCGCGTGAATTGTCCGCGTTCAACCTCATAAAGGGTCTGCTTGGTCAGCCCCGCATCGGAGATCGCGGTCGACTTGAGCATTGAATTTTCGAGAACCCGGTTGCCGAAGATCGAGCGCATGAAGCCAGCCATCTGGCTCTGCGGGCCGTCGTTCGGTTCGAACCGGGTGACGAGGTAGCGCATCCAGTCATAGTCTGTGTTGCCGCCGGCGTTCTCGACGACGGTTAGCAGGTCTGAGGTCATGAGCAGGAACTGGGACATCGACATCACATCAAGCATTTGCGGATGCACGGTGATGATGACAGCCGTGGCCGCGCACAAGGCAGACAGCGTCAGGAAGCCCAGCTGCGGCGGGCAATCGATGACCACGACATCGTATGCGGCCTCGATTTCGGCCAGACATTCGCCGAGCCTGGCAAAGAACATGGTGCCCGGCTGGCGGTTGGTCAGCACCTTCGGCGTCTCGTGCTCAAATTCCATGAGCTCCAAGTTGCCCGGGACAAGATGCAGGTTGGGTGTATAGGTCGACCGGACGATTTCCAGAATGCTTCTGCATTCCGAATCGTAGCGGATCGCGCCGTAAATGGTCTCGCTGGGCCCGACATCCAGTTCGGGCTGATGGCCGAACATGGCTGACAGGCTGGCCTGAGGATCAAGGTCGATGGCAAGAACCCGGTAACCGCGCAAGGACAGGAACTGGGCGAGGTGAGCCGCGGTGGTGGTCTTGGCGCTGCCTCCCTTGAAATTCATCACCGAGAGAATCTGGAGTTTCTCCCCTCCCCTTCGGTGACGTATGTATTTTCCCGGCGCCTTTGAGTTTGCCTCGTCGAGCACCTGGCGAAGCCGGTCGATGTCCTCCACGGAATACATCCGCCTTCCGTTCGCCTGTGGCTGCGGCCCGTGGCCTTCGGAGACGATCTGGCGCAGGTAGCCTTCATGAATGCCAATGAAATCGGCAGCCTCGCCGGGCGTGAACAAGCGCATGCCCTTTTGTGCGGTAGGCGGGAAGGTCCTCGCCTGGTGCGCCTGCAGCTGCCTCGATAGTTCGGTAGCGTCCGCGGCGATGAGTTCGCGAAGACTTTCACCCGCCGGCCTGCCATGGCTGACCTTGTCCAACACGACCCTCTCCTGATCTGCGCATTTTAGCGAATGAGAAACGTAAATGCGCTGATTAAGATGAACTGATTCTGCACAGCCGACAAACGCTTTTTGGTTAACAAAAGGTTAACGCGGCTGATCGGTGAACGAGTCTGCGGGGACTTGGCAAGTCCAAAGAATCAACGCGCGACTATACTATGTCGGCAAGATATTTGCGTTAGCTTTTTCACGCATCCGTCAGGCACCCCTCGCACCGGCGCATAGCCGCGCATTACAGCGGGCTCGGACGGCGCGAGAGTTGGGTGAGTCTTGTTCGGTTGTACATGTGCAACCTGGTTTGAAGTCGAGCTGGAAGCCACGGGCGTGAGCGACATTTTCTCCGCTTGCGGCGTGGGGCTGTTAAGGTTGCCGACAATTCGCGCTGCGGCAGGGCCGGTTCGTCGCCTGGACGGCACTAATGCATCGGGGGGCCTGGAGCCGGAACTCGTGCGACGACGTTCGATGGGTTGCCCCCAAAGCGATGTGACTTCGCGCATTGTGCGGTGCTCGAGAATTCTGCCAACAGAGCCATCACCCCTGCGGGACTGACGTGCGAGAAGCCCTGCCCTGCTCAAAGCCCGAGTTGTACCTGTGCAACTCATCTGGATCATGCGAAGTCCAGCCACCTCGACTTGCGCGGCCGTGACAACTGCGCTTGCCGATTAGCCGCGCGGACGTTGTCGGCGCCGGTGAAGCGCGGAAGGCTGCAAGGGCAGCTCGGCCGTTGAGCAGAATGGAATGCGGCTATACTGTTATTGAGCAATGCTACGACAGCTACACCGCTGTCGTAGCATTGCTCAATAACAGTATAGCCGCATTCCAT
>NZ_RZOI01000224.1:0-7995 GCF_004022645.1 Mesorhizobium sp. M4A.F.Ca.ET.020.02.1.1
AGGTCCTGGCTGTTGCCCTGCTGGATGATCGAACCGTCGCGCAAGATGACGATCTGGTCACCGAGCCGCAGCGCCTCATCGAGATCATGGGTGATGAAGACGATGGTCTTCTTCAGTTCGGTCTGCAGATCGAGCAGCATGGTCTGCATGTCGGTCCGGATCAGTGGATCGAGAGCCGAATAGGCCTCGTCCATCAACAGGATCGAGGCATTGTTGCTGAGTGCGCGGGCAAGCCCGACGCGCTGCTGCATGCCGCCGGACAGTTCGTCCGGATAGCGCTGCTCAAAGCCGGCGAGGCCGACGCGCTCGATCCAGCGCATGCCGATGTCACGGCTCTTCGCCGCCTCGACACCACGCACCTCCAGTCCGAACGTGACGTTGTCGATGACGGACCGGTGCGGCAGCAGTCCAAATCTCTGGAACACCATCGCGGTGTGGTTGCGGCGGAACTCGCGCAGCTCCAGCTCCGACATTTCCAGAACGTCGCGCCCGTCGATCATGATCGAGCCAGATGTCGGCTCGATCAGCCGGTTGATGTGGCGGATCAGCGTCGACTTGCCTGAGCCCGATAGCCCCATGACGACCTGGACCTTGCCCGCCGGCATGGAGATGTTGATCTTGTTCAGCCCCAGAATGTGGCCATGCGTCCTGCCGAGTTCGGTCTTCGACAGACCGTTGCGGACCGCATCGACGTATTTCTCCGGAGATTTGCCGAAGATCTTGTACAGGTCACGGATTTCGATTGAGGCGTTGTTGCTAGTCATGAGCTGCACCCCGATGCTTCTGCAGCCGGTGGCCATAGGCCTGGCTGATGCGGTCGAAAATGATCGCGATGCCGACAATGGCAAAGCCGTTGAAGATGCCTTGCGTGAAGTACTGGTTGGCGATGGCCTGGAGAACGTTGAGGCCGAGCCCCTGCACGCCGATCATCGAGGCGATGACCACCATGCCGAGCGCCATCATGATGGTCTGGTTGATGCCGGCCATGATGGTCGGCATGGCGAGCGGGATCTGTACCTTCCAGAGCTTTTGCGAGCGCGAGCAGCCATAGGCGTCGGCGGCCTCCAGCACCTCCTTGTCGACCAGGCGGATGCCGAGGTCGGTGAGGCGGATGATCGGCGGGATGGCATAGATCACCACCGCGATGAAGCCCGGCACCCGGCCAATGCCGAGCAGCATGACGACCGGAATGAGATAGACGAAGGGCGGCATCGTCTGCATGACGTCGAGCACCGTGTGCATGACCGCGCCGACGCGCTTGTAGCGGTTCATCAGGATGCCGAGCGGAATGCCGATGGCGATGGCGAAGATCGTCGCGGTGAAGACAAGCGAGATCGTCTTCATCGCGTCCTGCCACAGGCCAAGGAGGCCGATGGCGATGAGCGTGCCGACAACGGCGGCAACCACAGCCCAGCGCCGTGCCGCAAACCAGGCGATGACCGCCAGGGCGAGCACGACCAGCGGCCAGGGCGCGTTCGAGATGGTGCTTTCGAAGAAGACGAGAACGCGCAGCAGCGGATAGAAGAAGTCTTCGATCGCCTGACCGTAGCCGCGCGTCAGCGCCTTCAGGGCGCCGTCGATAGACCGCTTCACCGCAAGCAGGAATTCAGGGTCGAGTTGAGGGAATCTGAAAAGCCAATCCATATCGCGATGCCCTATTGTGATTGCGCCATTGGGGACACATTGCCGGCCATAGGCCGAGAGCAGGGAACAAAGGCTACGCCGGCGGACCGAGCCGCCTAGGTGGAGGCCTTGAATACGCTCAAAGCCTCCACCCGCCCGATTGCCCGATTTAGAGCGCGGCTTTGACCTTTTCGGCGACGTCAGCCGGGACCCACTTGGTCCAGACTTCCGGCATGTTCTTGATGAACCACTTGGCGCCGTCCTCGCCATTGGCCTGGTTGTCGGTCATCCACAGCATCACCTTGCCGACTTCAGCCTGGGTCCAGCTGCGCTTGGCGAGGTAGTCCTTGACCGGGCCGACGTCGTCACGCTGGGTGAACTTGCTGCTGGCCAGCGTCACCATCTCAGCCTGTTTCCAGTAGTTCGGCTTCGGATCCGGACAGTCCTGCTTTGACGTGCAACGCGCCCACTCGGCATCGTCATGAGCCATTTCGAGGCGCACCATCGGATACTTCACCAGAAGGGATGTCGGTGCCCAATATTGCGCGAGGAATCCCTGCTTCTGTTCATAGGCTTTGGAGATGACGCCATCGAGCGCTGCCGCCGAGCCGGTGGGGACCAACTCGAAGCCCTTCTTGTCACCCTCAATGGCCTTGTAGAGCTGCGCCGTCACGACCGTGTCGCCCCAACCCTGCGGGCCCTGGATAACGCCGCCTTTCGAGGGGTCTTCCGGAGCCGGGAACAGCTCCGGATGCTTCATGGCGTCGTCGACGGTCTTGATATCGGGATGCGCATCCGCGACATATTGGGGAATGTACCAGCCGGAAACCTGCCCGTCGCTGATCGCCGTGCCGATCTGGCTGATCCGCCCCTCGGCGGCGCCCTTGATATAGACGTCACCGAGCAGGCTTGGCGTCGATTCCGAAGAAATGTCCGGCTGGCCCTTCTCGATCATCGCGGTGATCGTCGGCACGGTGTCGCCCGCAACCGTCGTGGCGTTGCAGCCGTAGCCGTTCTTCAGGATGAACTGGTCGACATTGGACATCGCCTCGGCCGACTGCCAGCTGAAGACCGCCAATGTAACGTCGCCGCAAGCCGCCTGTGCGGCACCTGCGGTAAGCAGCGCTCCGAGGGCAACGGCAGGAAATAGTAGTTGTCTCATTTTGTTCTCCTCATTCTTCGCGTGGCTTATTGACAGACCGACACCGAACCCACGCCGCCCGGCGAAACTGAACTAGCAGGGTGATGCAAGAAGGCGTTTCATCGTCTCCCGATTGCGCCTGCAGCGACGCCGCCTACCCGGACGTCGCGGATCGGCCCGCCCTCCACTCGCGAACCGCCATCCGCACCTTTGCCCCGATCGACGTCACAGGTGAGGCGCCACGGTTCGCCGGCAGGAAAGTTGAGAAGACTTTGGCTTTCTGGCTCACGATCAGGCCGCCTCGCGCTCGACGAGGGTGCCGAGCGCCCGTCGCAGCGTCGCTACTCTGTCGGCGGGGAGCGCGCGCAAAGGCTTGCGGGGACTTCCGGCGCCATAGCCGACCAAGTCTGCCGCGGCATAGACCGACTGCACGTAGTCGCCCTGCCAAAGAAGGGACATGACATGCTCGAGCGACGCCCAGATTTTGCGCACGTCAGCCCAGTCTTTTGAGGCTGCCGCTTCAACCAGGGCCACGGTTGTCCTGGGCGCAAAATTTGCTCCGCCCCATATCAGGCCGCTGCATCCCGCGTAGAGGGCATAGGCCACCAGGTGGTCGGCGCCATTCATGACCGGAAGGCCGGTGCGAATGAGCGAAGCCTGCTTGCCGAGATCGCCGCCGCTATCCTTGACGGTGCAGAAGCCTGGAATCGCGCACAGTTCCCTCAGCAGCGAGGGCGTGATCGCAACGCCCACCGCCTGGGGCACGTTGTAGCCGATGATCGGCAGTCCGCCCTTTGCGGCCTCCGTGTAGAAGTCGACAATGCCCCGGTCATCCGTTGGGCCTTCGAAGAAGGGCGGCAGCACCATCACCCCATCGGCGCCGCAATCCTTGGCGTGGCGGGTCCGCTCGACAACATCTTCGACGAGCAGCGCGCAGGTCTGCACAATGATCTTGGCGCGCCCGTTGATGATCTTGGCGCCCTTTTTGACCAGAGACTTCGACTCGTCCGCCGACAGGTATGCGTGCATGCCCGTGCCCGAGCTCAGAACAAAGCCCCGTATGCCGGCCGCGATATAGCGCTCGATGTTCTGCTCGAGCCTGCCGAGATCGATGCGACCTTGCGCGTCGAATGGCGTGGCAATCGCGAGGTTCAATCCTGAGAAAGGGAAATCGGACATGTTCATGCAGGCTTCCTGTCCCGGAGCGGCCGTTTCCGACCAATGCGTCATTCGGCCAAAGGAGAACCGTCTGAGAACTCTCCTGAGAAATCCTCAGCGCCCGAAACCCGGTCGATCGCATTTGATGGCGCGCAAGATTGCACACCGGCGTGCCGGAGTCAACAAATTGTATTTTTTAGGTACACAAATCTTATAATTGGATAACACAATGCTGATGCCCTGAACCGAACCGCCGTCCGTGGCCGGAGATGCGACGACAATGGCGCCGGGACAGAGCCGCAACCGGGCGGCGTGACAGAATCAGAGCGAAAAGGGCAGGCATGCCTCGATGACGCCGCATGCTATGCGGACTGGCGGCTATTGGGAGTCTCGCGAGCGTGGCGCCGCAGCCGACCAACAGTCCCAGACAAACCATAACGTGGCAGAATGGAAGGTTTTTCAGAAGGACAGAGCGCAGCCGTCAGGAATCGCCGACCAGGGCATCCGCCTTCAAGCCTTGAGGTGCGATGAACATCTCCATGGTCTCGCGCGACAGTTCCCAATGCTCGAACACCAGGTCGACGACAGCGTTCTCATCATGACCGCCAATGGCCGAGATGAAGCCGTCATGGTGTTCGACGGCGATCCCCAAACGCCGACGCATGTCATCATTGCGGGGCCGGAAGAAGGTGTGGCCGATACGGGCGTGATCGATCAGCAGCCTGCCGAGGCTCGGCTGAAGATAGGCATTTCCGGACATCTCGCCGATGATCTCGTGAAACCTGTTGTTCTCGACCACCATCGACAGTGCGTCGCCCGACTTGCTCGCGGCGCGGAAACGCTCCTGCGTGTCTTTCAGGTCTACCAACTGCGAAGGCTTGAAGTTTTGCACCGCCAGCCGGCCGATGGCGGCGTAGACCATGGGAGCGACGAGGAAGAACTGCCTAAGGGTCGAGTGATTCATCGGAACGACCCGGGCACCCCGGTTGGCGCGAATTTCGATGTAGCCTTCGCCCTCCAATCTGCGGAAGATTTCCCTCACCGGAGTGCGCGACAGGCCGTAGCGCTCGCTTAACGCTACCTCGTCCAGATCCTCGTCCGGATCGAGTTCCATCGTCAGGATGCGACGCTTCAGATCGTCGTAAAGACTGCCCTTGCTTCCCTTCATCGCGCACCTCAGAATCAACCCTGCCAGTCGATCATACTTGGCACTCCTGAAGAGAGTCGCACGCACCTGTGGGCGTGTCAACGGATTGTATTTTCTTGGTACACAATTTTTGGACGAGTGGATCGACGGCTCTCGATGGGAGCTATCAGCCGATCGCATAAGCAGCGGTGACGCGCAGAGGGGCCAGAAGGATTTTTCCTTCGAATGCCATAAGCCGGCGCGACCAGGCTGAGCTATGAAATTCTTAGCAAGATCAAATACTTAAGCCGATGGTACCGTTGGCTGGGATCGAACCAGCGACCTCCGGATCCACAATCCGGCGCTCTAACCAGCTGAGCTACAACGGCACGTCTGCCGGAGCGCGATCCAGGGGAAGCTCTGCTCTCCAGATCCGCTCTGTCGTTCGGCGATGCGTCCAATACGGACTATCGGAGCGTAATTCAAGGCCCTTGATGAGGCAAAGGCGGGTTCTGCGAACCGCGCCCGGTTTTCAACCAGCCAATTTCGGGCAAAAGAAAAGGCCGGCGGGAGGAGGTGCCGGCCTTTTCCTGTTACGAGCCAGCGGGAGGAGGTGCTGGCTGGTCATCCCGGAGAGCAGAGGGAGGAGGTTCCGCCCGCCGGGTATTCGCTTGGACAACTCTATCGCACATCTATTTGTCTGATAAAATGCGACGTTTTGATGCATCGCCGAGTTATGCGAAGATATTAGGCGGCCTTGATGTCCTTCAAGGCCTTCTCGAAAGCGGTCTTGATCGGCTTGGAGACGTCCTCGGCAGCCTTGGAAGCGACGGCCTGGAATTCCTTGGCCTGCTCGACGGCCAGTTCGGCACGCTTGCGCAGGAATGCGGTCTGCAGCTCGACGACTTCCGACAGCGACTTGGCGCTGACCAGGGCTTCGAGATGCGAGAAGCCGGCGTCGGCATTGGCGCGCAGCGCGGCGATGGTCTTGAGCGACAGGTCGCCGGAAACGGTCTTGGCGGTCTCGAAGGTCGACTCCAGAACCTTCTGGGTCTCCTCGGCGCCGGTCTTCAACTTGGCATAGGCTTCCTTCGACTGCTCGACGCCCTTCTCGGCGAAGGCGCGGATCTGGTCGGTGGCCTTGGAAGCGTCGAAGCTCGGGAATTCAACGTTCTCGATGGTCTCGGCGGTCTTGATCTTGGACATTTTCCATCCTTTTCGCGGGTAGCGGCTTTGACAGAAAGCCGTCTCGTTCATGTATGATGGCAATATAGAGGTTTTTTTGTGCATTGCAACATCTTTGTTGCAGTGCACCATCAGAATCTTCCCCGCCGTTAACCAAGCGCTCAGAGATTTCGCCCGCCGCACGCCTTGGCTTGTGGACCTTCGCACCGCCCGCTTTTATTAACAAAGCGTTAACTGAAATTGCCCGCCGGAGGGATTCGCCAAGCGCATGCCGCCCGAAAACTATTCCTTCCTCGACGTTGCCGTGCTCGATGCGGTCCGCCAGCGCTTCGCCGCCGGCGATGCGATCGCTATATTGTCGGCCGACCTCGAACAGGTGATCTGGGCCAACGGCCCCGGAGCGGCGGTGTTCGGCTATCCGGACATCGAGGGCATCATCGGCGCCTCGGCGCGGCTGCCGCTGATCGCCAGGCGCCAGATCATGGCGACCAGCGGTTTTCCGCAGATCGGCAGCGACCGGGCCATCACGCTGCGGCTGGCGACCGGGATGGTGAGCCGCGCCGTCGGCTTCCTGGCCAGCGCGGTGGCGATGCCAGACGGCGAGAAAGCGATCATGCTCACGGTGCCCGCGGCGCAGACCGGCTCGCGCAGTGCTGCAGAGATCGCCAGCCGCGCCATTGGCGGCTTCACCGAGGACGGCCATTTCATCGCCTTCGTCGACGCAGCGGGCAAGGTAGAGGCCGCCTCCGACGGTTTTGCGGCGCTGGGCATCCTGCCCGAGACGCTGGCGGCGCTGGTCGCAGACGTAGCCGATGACAGCGACCGCATCGTCAAGCGCCTGGTCCCGGGCGGCAGCAATTCCTATCCGGCCGGCCTCGCGCGGCTGACCGAAACGCGCCACTTGCTGGTGGTCATCGACGAAGCCCAACTCGACGAAGAGCGGCCGGGTGAGCCGGGGGGCGACGCTCCGGCAGCCGCGGCATTGCCGGCGGAGGCGCCTTCCGCTGTGCCGGAGGCAAGGCAGGAACCTTCGCCCACGACGCCGGACGTGATGGCCGAGTCCACGCCGGAGGTGGCCAAGGGCGTTGCCGTCCCTGCCGGCGGCCCAGTTGCCGGCCCGACTGGACAGAGCCCGAAAGCGGCGGTGGGCGACCGGGCGACGGCCAGCGAGACGCAGCCGCAGCACGACCATTGGTACTTCAACGCCGGCGGCGATGAGGCACGGCATCAGGACCATGCATCCGGCAAGGCCGAGGCGGCGGAGCCGGCGTCGCCAGCCGAAGCGCCTCGGCAGGCCGCCGCCGCGCCGGCCGCCGGGCGGACGATCGATCGGTCGGCGCCGCCGCTGCGCTTCGTCTGGCGCACCGACGCTGACGGCAAGTTCAGCGCATTGTCGGCCGAATTCGCCGAGATCGTCGGCAAGCCCGCCGCCGACGTGATCGGCCGCCGCTTCAAGGATGTGGCCACCACTTTCGGCCTCGATGCCTCGGGCGAGATCGCCGGCCTGCTCGAACGCCGCGACACGTGGTCCGGCCGCTCGGTGCTGTGGCCGGTTGCCGGCACCGATCTCAAGATACCGGTCGACCTGGCGGCGCTGCCGGTCTATGGCCGCAGCCGCGCCTTCGAGGGTTTTCGCGGCTTCGGCGTTGCCCGGGCCGGCGACGCGGTCGTCGATCCGGAAGCCATCGGCATGGCGCTTGTCCCCAATGGCGGGCCGCTTGCCGATGGCGAGCGGCCGGCGCCGAGCGAGCCGGCCGTCGAG
>NZ_RZOI01000225.1:0-7972 GCF_004022645.1 Mesorhizobium sp. M4A.F.Ca.ET.020.02.1.1
CGCCGATGCCGCGGCTGCCGCCGGTGACCAGCAGCGTCTTCTTGTCCGCGCTCATTCCTGGCAGCCTTTCAGCAGGAAGACATCCCACGGCACCTTGGAAAAGCCGTCCGGGCCATAGGCGGCCGACATCTGCAGCGAAGCACCTAGATCTGGAAAGATCAGGCTTTTCGGCGCCTCCGCGCCTTCGGCCGGCAGCAGCGCGATGTTGCCCTTGTCGTCGGCGCTGTAGACGACGCCCTCCCACACCGTGCAGGCGGCGAGTTCATCGCCGGTCACGTCGCCGGTCGGGCATTTGTACATCAGCGAGCCATGCGGCCGCGCCACGCCGTCGGTCCACATGACGATACCGTCCAGCACCACGCCCTTGTCGAGCAGCATCTTGAAGCTGTTGGTGACGGTGGCCGAGTCCATGGTCGGCCTGAAATCGATGCCGGCCTCGCTTTCGGCATCGCCATAGACGGCGAGTTCCAGCGGGCAGGCGGCGTGGGCCTCATGACCCGCTGCGAGGACAGCCAGCGAACCGGCCATATATCCGATTATGGGCGAGGTGACGTTTGCCATCAGTTGGCTTGGCTGCTCTCGCGGCCGTCGGCGTTTTCGAGCACGCCGAAATCGGTCATCAAGACCAGCGGCTCGCCGGCCGCGTCCAATCCCCAGAAGGACGGATAGAAGCCGTCGCCCCAACCGCTCCAGAACATCGCGATGTTGGTCGCCTTGCCGGCGACCGGATGATGCATGACGAACCGATCCTGGTTGGGCGCGAATTCGGCCGCCAGCACATCGTCATAATAATTCTGGTCGGGCTTTAGCCTGTCCTGCGCGGCCGACATCAGCGCCATCGCCGTCTTGTCCATGAACGAGCCCAGACCGGCATCGACGGGATAGCCGAAGATCTCGTCGGCCTTAAGCGTCGCGATATCCTGGCCGGGCATGGTGGCGAGTTCCCAGCGCACCGGCGTGCCGGGATGGAAGCGTAGGAAGGCCGCCGCCACACGGCCCTGCGCCTCGAACAGCGAAACCGGATAGTGCCCGGGCTTCACCTTGCGGCTCAGCGCCGGCCAGTCATCGCTTGTAACCAGGGGATCGCAGGCGATGATCTCACCTGTCGGCAACTCAAGGTCTCCGATTGGCGTGATCGCTATCTTGCGCTCCGCCAGTTGCGTCTCGCTGAGCGCGAAGATACCGAGGTTGCTGCTCGCCTTTGCCGGATCCCATTGTGCGGCGATTGCCAGCGAAGGGATAGCCGTGGACAGGCCCAGTCCGACAAGGCCGCGCCGAAAAACCCGCTGTAAGCCGCGCGCCGCACGCCCCAGCCCGAACCCCAGGTGCTCCAGCCAGCCACTCATAGCGGGTCAGCCTTCGATCACAGATCGAGCACCAGCCGTTCCGGATCCTCCAGGCTTTCCTTGACGCGCACCAGGAAGGTCACCGCTTCCTTGCCGTCGACGATGCGGTGGTCGTAGCTGAGCGCCAGGTACATCATCGGCCGGATCACGATCTGGCCGCCGACCACCACCGGCCGGTCCTGGATCTTGTGCATGCCGAGGATGCCCGACTGCGGCGCATTCAGGATCGGCGTCGACATCAGCGACCCGTAGACGCCGCCATTGGAGATGGTGAAGGTGCCGCCCTGCATGTCGGCGACGGAAAGCTTGCCGTCGCGCGCGGCGAGGCCGAGGCGGCCGATCTCCTTCTCGATCTCGGCTATTCCCATCTGGTCGGCATCCCGCACCACCGGCACCACCAGGCCCTTGTCGGTGCCGACGGCGACGCCGACATGGGCGAAGTTCTTGTAGATGATGTCGGTGCCGTCGATCTCGGCGTTGACCGCCGGGATCTCCTTCAGCGCATGCGTCACCGCCTTGGTGAAGAAGCCCATGAAGCCGAGCTTCACGCCGTGCTTCTTCTCGAACACGTCCTTGTACTTGGATCGCAGCGCCATCACCGCGCTCATGTCGACCTCGTTGAAGGTGGTGAGCATGGCGGCGGTCGACTGCGCTTCCTTGAGCCGCCGCGCGATGGTCTGGCGCAGCTTGGTCATGCGCACGCGCTCCTCGCGCGGGGCGTCTTCGGCCGGCGACGGCGCGCGGACGACGACCGGGGCCGGCGCCGATTTCGGCGTCTCGGCCGGCTGCGACGGCGCGCCCCTGGCGATGGCGTCGAGCACGTCGCCCTTCAGCACCTGGCCGCGCTTGCCGGTGCCGGTGATCTGGTCGACCGCGAGGTTGGCCTCGGCGATCAGCTTCGCCGCCGCCGGCGCCGGCGGCATGGAGCGCTGCTCGATCGCGCCGGCATCGCCGGCGATCTTGGCGGTCTCGGCGGCAGCCTGCTTGACGGTGGACGCCGCCTCGGGGCTGGAGGCCTGCGACACGGCTTGCGGCTTGGTCGCGGGCGCCGCCGCCTCGCCGCCGGCCGAGATCGAGCCGAGCAGCGCGCCGACGCCGACCGTCTCGCCTTCCTTTGCGATGATCTCGCCCAGCGTTCCGGCGCCCGGGGACGGCACTTCCACCGTCACCTTGTCGGTCTCGAGCTCGACCAGCGGCTCATCGGCGGCGATCGCGTCGCCAACCTTCTTGAACCATTTGCCGATGGTCGCTTCGGTGACGGATTCGCCGAGGGTGGGGACGCGGATTTCGGTAGCCATTGTGCCTGTCCGTTCTGTCTCGTTAAGGTTCTATTCGCCGAGCGCGTCGTCGAGCAAGGCGGCGAGCTGGCTGAGATGCTTCGACATCAACCCGGTCGCCGGCGAGGCCGAGGCCGGACGGCCGGTGTAGCGCACCCGCTGATGCTTGGCGTCGATATGTGCCAGCACCCATTCCAGATAGGGGTCGATGAACGACCAGGCGCCCATGTTCTTGGGCTCCTCCTGGCACCACACCATCTCGGCATTGCGGAAGCGTGACAGTTCGGTGATCAGCGCCTTGGCCGGGAACGGATAGAGCTGCTCGACGCGCAACAGGTAGATGTCGTTGATGCCGCGCTTCTCGCGTTCCTCGTAGAGGTCGTAATAGACCTTGCCCGAACACAGCACGACGCGGCGGATCTTGGAATCCTTGGTCAGCTTGATCGCCTGGTTCGGCAACAGCTGCGCGTCGTCCCACAACAGCCGGTGGAACGAGCTTTCGCCCGAAATCTCCGAAAGCGTCGACACCGCCCGCTTGTGGCGCAGCAGCGACTTCGGCGTCATCAGGATCAGCGGCTTGCGGAAATCGCGCTTCAATTGCCGGCGCAAGATGTGGAAGTAGTTGGCCGGCGTGGTGACGTTGGCCACCTGCATATTGTCTTCGGCGCAGAGCTGCAGGAAGCGCTCGAGCCTGGCCGACGAGTGCTCGGGTCCCTGGCCCTCATAGCCATGCGGCAGTAGGCAGACGAGCCCCGACATTCTGAGCCACTTGCGCTCGCCGGATGAGATGAACTGGTCGAACACCACCTGGGCGCCGTTGGCGAAGTCGCCGAACTGCGCTTCCCACAGCGTCAGCGCCTTCGGCTCGGCCAGGCTGTAGCCATATTCGAAGCCGAGCACGGCCTCTTCCGACAGCATCGAGTTGATGACCTCGTAGCCGGCCTGCGCCGCCGACAGATTGTTGAGCGGGATGTAACGCGTCTCGTCGCGCTGGTCGTAGAGCACCGAATGGCGCTGCGAGAAGGTGCCGCGCTCCGAGTCCTGGCCGGAGAGGCGGATCGGGTTGCCGTCGAGAAGGATGGCGCCGAAGGCCAGCGCCTCGGCCGTCGACCAGTCGATGCCTTCGCCGGATTCGATCGACTGGCGGCGGTTCTCGAGGAAGCGGACGATCGTCTTGTGCGCCTCGAAACCCTTCGGCACCTCGGTCAGCTTCTTGCCGATCTCCTTCAGCGTCTTGACCGGCACGGCGGTCTTGCCGCGCCGTTGCTCATCCTGGTTGTCGGCCGTGCGCAGGCCGGACCAGGCGCCGTCCAGCCAGTCGGCCTTGTTCGGCTTGTAGGACTGGCCAACCTCCCATTCGACTTCCAGATGCGCCCGCCAGTCGGCCTTCATCTTGTCGAATTCGGCCTGGGTGATGTGGCCCTCGGCGATCAGCCGGTCGGCATAGATCTGCACCGTCGTCTTGTGGGTGCGGATGGCGCGGTACATGATCGGCTGGGTGAAGGCCGGCTCGTCGCCCTCATTGTGGCCGAAGCGGCGGTAGCAGAACATGTCCACCACTACCGGCTTGTGGAACTTCATGCGGAACTCGGTCGCCACCTTGGCGCCGTGCACCACGGCTTCCGGATCGTCGCCATTGACGTGGAAGATCGGCGCCTCGATCATCTTGGCCACATCCGACGGATAGGGCGAGGAGCGCGAGAAGCGCGGATTGGTGGTGAAGCCGATCTGGTTGTTGATGATGAAATGCAGCGTGCCGGCAACGCGGTGGCCGCGCAGGCCGGACAAGCCGAGGATTTCGGCGATCACGCCTTGGCCGGCGAAGGCCGCGTCGCCGTGCAGCAGGAGCGGCATCACCTTGGCGCGTTCCGATAGCGGCACGATCTCGCCACGCTCGCGGCCGGCGAGCTGATCCTGCTTGGCGCGCGCCTTGCCCATCACCACCGGGTCGACGATTTCCAGATGCGAGGGGTTGGCGGTCAGCGACAGGTGCACCTTGTTGCCGTCGAACTCGCGGTCCGACGAGGCGCCAAGATGGTACTTGACGTCGCCCGAGCCCTCGACCTCGTCGGGTGCTGCCGAGCCGCCCTTGAACTCGTGGAAGATGGCGCGGTGCGGCTTGGCCAACACCTGGGAGAGCACGTTGAGGCGGCCGCGATGCGCCATGCCAAGCACGACCTCCTTCAGGCCGAGCTGGCCGCCGCGCTTGAGTATCTGCTCCAGCGCCGGGATCAGGGCTTCGCCGCCGTCGAGGCCGAAGCGCTTGGTGCCCTTGTACTTGACGTCGGCGAACTGCTCGAAGCCTTCCGATTCAATCAGCTTCTGCAGGATCGCCTTCTTGCCGGTCGCGGTGAAGGTGATCTCCTTGTCGGCGCCCTCGATGCGCGCCTGGATCCACGCCTTTTCTTCCGGATCGGAGATGTGCATGAACTCGACGCCGAGCGTCGAGCAGTAGGTGCGGGTGAGAATCTCCAGCATCTGCCGGATGGTGCCGAATTCGAGCCCGAGCACATTGTCGAGGAAGATCGGCCGGTCGTAATCGGCTGACGTGAAGCCGTAATTCTCGGGTGACAGCTCGTTATAGTCCTCGAGCGGCTTGGCGATGCCGAGCGGGTCGAGATTGGCATGCAAATGGCCGCGCATGCGGTAGGCGCGGATCATCATGATGGCGCGCACGGAATCGCGCGTCGCCTGGTGCACGTCGGCATCGGACAGGACGACGCCGTTGGTGACCGCCTTCTCCTTGACCTTCTTCTCGATCGCCTTTTCGACCAGGCCCCAATTGCCGTCGAGCGCCGACACCAGTTCGCCATTGGCCTGCATCGGCCAGGAGGGCTTGGCCCAGGAAGCGCCCTTGGCGTTCTTGCGAACGTCCGCGGCGTCGTCCTTCAGCGCCGCGAAGAAGTCCTGCCATTCGGGATTGACCGATTCAGGATCGTCCTCATAGGCGGCATAAAGCGCGTCGATATAGTCGGCATTGCCGCCATAGAGGAAAGAGGTGAGCGAGAATTGGTCGTTGGCCTGATCTTGTCGTGCCATGTCACTTGTCGGAGCCTGGCTCCGTCTCCTTTTCAGGGTGAATGGTGAATAGTGAGTGGTGAATGGTCAGCAGAAAACCCGGGACTTCCCTCGATTTTGCACCGCCACTCATCCGTACTTGCCATTCACTATTCACCATTCACTATTCACTGACCCTTGATCGCCTCGACCAGCGTCGTGCCGAGCCTTGCCGGCGACGGCGAAACCTTGATGCCGGCCGATTCCATCGCCGCGATCTTGTCTTCCGCGCCGCCCTTGCCGCCGGAGATGACCGCGCCGGCGTGGCCCATGGTGCGGCCGGCCGGTGCCGTGCGCCCGGCGATGAAGCCCGCCATCGGCTTCTTGCGGCCGCGTTTGGCTTCGTCCTTGAGGAACTGCGCGGCGTCTTCCTCGGCCGAACCGCCGATCTCGCCGATCATGATGATCGACTTGGTCTCGTCGTCGGCGAGGAACATTTCCAGCATGTCGATGAATTCAGTGCCCTTGACCGGATCGCCGCCGATGCCGACGGCGGTGGTCTGGCCGAGGCCGACATTGGTGGTCTGGAAGACTGCCTCATAGGTAAGGGTTCCCGAGCGGGAAACAACGCCGACCGAGCCTTTGCGGAAGATGTTGCCGGGCATGATGCCGATCTTGCATTCGTCGGGCGTCAGCACGCCCGGGCAGTTCGGGCCGATCAGCCGCGAGGTCGAGCGGTCGAGCCGCGCCTTGACCTTGACCATGTCCATCACCGGGATGCCTTCGGTGATGCAGACGATGAGCGGGATCTCGGCCTCGATCGCCTCGATGATGGCCTCGCCCGCGCCCGCCGGCGGCACATAGATGACGGAGGCGTTGGCGCCGGTCTTTTCCTTGCCTTCGGCGACCGTGGCGAAGATCGGCAGGCTCTCGCCCTTGGCGCCGGTCCAGGTCTCGCCGCCCTTCTTCGGGTGGATGCCGCCCACCATCTTGGTGTCGTGATAGGCCAGCGCCTGCTCGGTATGGAACGTGCCGGTCTTGCCGGTCAGGCCCTGCACGAGAACCTTGGTGTTCTTGTCGACGAGAATGGACATGGGTGAGAACGCCTCTGAATTCAGCGATTACAAGAAAGGATTGACGGCCCGGACCGAGCCGTAAACCTGGTTGTGATTGAGATCCTCGGTGTAGAAGATCGGCGCGCCAAGTCGCTCCGCGGCCGCGAGCAGTGCTGCGTCATAGTATTTGAGTTGATAGCGGCGCGCGAGACGAAGGCCCGCGATGACATAGGCCTGGTCGACCGGGACGAACGGAAGCGCGCCGAGAAAGACCAGCCACCGGTCGACCACAGCATCGGCAAAGGCCGACTTGCGTCTCGCGACATTCGCGAACTCGGCCAAGGTCTGGCCGGAGACACCGAACACGGTCCCGAGCACAAGCCTTTGCGCGATATCGTGGCGGCGAGGATCACTTGTCCTCTCCGAAGCCGCGTACAGGAGGACGTTCGAGTCGAGAAAGCATTCTATCCTCTCGTTCGGCATAGATCTCGTCCCGGTTCCATTTGTATTCGGGGCCTAGGTCGAGCGGCGATTCCTCCATCAGCCTGCGCATGCCTTCCCGCGCCCAGGCGATCCGGTCTTCCTGTTCGACCTCATGCGCGAGCAGCGAGCGGATCAGGGCGTTGAGTGTTGTCTTGCGATGCTCCGCGAGGCCTCGCGCCTTTTCGAGCAGAGCTTCGTCCATGGCCAGGGTGACGTTCTTCATCGTCCGTCTCCACATAAATACACAGGAATAATATGTGTGATTATGTGTAATTCTTCAATGCCGGCGATCACCATCGGTTCAGCCTTCCTTCATCTCGGAAGGCGCGACGCGCCGGTAGAGCCCGCTCACCATGCCTTGCCAGGCATCGCTGCCGGAAGGTTTGAACTGCAGCCGCATGCGGTAGGTGTCGGCGCCTTCAAAAACGTAAGTCACCCGCGCGGCGCCGCGCGGCGACGACCGCTCCAGAACCAGCTCGCTGTCGTTCCACGTGCCTGTGGCCGGGGACGCCGGCACAAAGCCCATCGAATCGAACTGGTGCATGGTGACGAGGCTGTTCTGCTGGTCGAAGCCGAACACATTGTGCGAGCCGAACGAGATCGTCCCGTCGCGGCGCTGGCGATAGCGCTGCACCACGAACAGGCCGCCGAACTGCGCCTCGGCCATCACTTCCGAAGTCGCGGTGCCGGCATCGGTCCATTGCGTGCCCGCCACCTCTTCCTCGCCGCGCCACGCGCCGACCAGCGCCTGCAGGCGCTGGTCGGCGCGTGGCGCGGCGAGGAAGAGGTGGCGGGCACGCAATGGACCGATGCC
>NZ_RZOI01000226.1:0-7969 GCF_004022645.1 Mesorhizobium sp. M4A.F.Ca.ET.020.02.1.1
GCACACGGCGCCGAGTTCGACCAGATAGCGCAGATGGCCATAAGCGCCGAAGCCGCGCGACGCGAAGCTCGCCCCGATCCAGACTGCCGCGACAATGGCCACGGTGAGGAAGGGCCGGCTCTTCAGGATCGCCTTGGCGCGCTTGCCGCCCGCGCTTTCGTTCCAGGCTGTCATGGCTGCACCTTACGGAATTGCGGGATGGCGACGGCGCCGATGATGATCAGCCCCTGCGCGACATACTGCGCCACCGGCGTGAAGCCGAGGAAGAACATGACGCTGATCATCAGGCTGAGCAGCAGGCTGCCGGCGAGCGCACCGCGCATCGTGCCCTGGCCGCCGAGGAAGCCGATACCGCCGAGCACCGCGGCGGCGATGGAGTTGAGCGTGAAGGCGTTGCCGATCACCGGATCGCCCGAGCCCGTCTGCGCCGCGACGAACAGGCCGGCGCTGGTCGAGAGCAGGCCGCTGATCGCATAGGCGGCGACGCGCGCCATATCGACCGGCACGCCGGACCGAAAGGCGCCGACCGGATTCTCGCCGGCGGCGTAGAGGCTCAGTCCCAGCGGCGTCGCCAGATAGAGCTTCCAAAGGAGAACGATTGCCAACAGAAGCGCGAAGGCCGCTGGCGTGTCGCCGGCCAGCAGGTCGGACAACCATTCCGGAATGGAGCCACCCGGCCTTGGCAGGATCAGCAGTGCGGCGCCACCAATGATGAAGGAACCGGCGAGCGTGACCACGATCGCCGGCAAGCGAAGCCGCACTACGATCAAGCCGGTAACGGCTCCGATGCCGAGCCCGGTCAGCGCCACCGCGGCGGCGCCGCCGGCGACGCCGAGTGGCCCGGCCATGGTGGTCGCGGCGATGACCGCCCCGAGACTGACGGTGGCGCCGATCGCCAGGCTGATGCCGCCCGTAAGCATGAGGATCGCCTGCGCCATCGCCACCAGCGCCAGCGGAAACCAGCTCTGGGTGAACTTGGCGAAGCCGGAGGCCGTGAACAGGCCAGGAAACAGCACGCCATAAGCAATGAGGAATGCGAGCACGACGACGAACAGGCTGCGCACGCCGATATTGCGGCGCGCTTGCACCGGCCAATAGAGGGCGCCGGCGGTTTTCGCCGGGGAAGAAGTACTCATGCCGCGACCTTCTGTCTCTCGGCGCCCATCGCCGCCGACACGATGGCTTCCTCGCTCAGCGCCGCGCGTTCGAGCGTGGCCGCGATGCGACCTTCCCGCACCACCGCCACACGGTCGCACAGATGCACCAGTTCCGGCGTGTCGGAACTGAGCAGCACGACGGCCTTGCCAGCGGCGGCGAAGGCGCGCAGCATCAGATAGATCTCGCGCTTGGTCTCGACATCAACGCCGCGTGTCGGGTCGTTGAGCAGCAGCACCAGCGGATCATGCGACATCCATTTTGCCAGCGCGACCTTCTGCTGGTTGCCACCGGACAGCGCCTGCGCCGGCCGTTCGAGATCGCCCTTGATGGCGAGCTGCGCGGCAAGGCCCTTTGCCGTCTTGCGCTCGGCCTGGCGGCTGCGCAGCTTCAGCGCCGGCAGCCGCGCGAAGGCAGGCAGCATCATGTTGGTGATGATCGGATGGATCAGGTGCAGTCCCTCGCGCTTGCGGTCGGCCGGCACGTAGGCGAGGCCGAGCGCATTGGCCTTCGGCACACCACCGGGCAGGCCCGGGGCACCGTTGACGGTCGCCGACTTCGTCCTCGCCGGGATGGCGCCGTAGAGGCCGAGCAACAGGTCCTCCTGCCCCTGCCCGACCAGGCCGCCAATGCCCAGCACCTCGCCCGTCCTGATGTCGAGATCGACGTCGCGCATCAGGCCGGCCGCAAAGTTGCGGACCGAGATGGCGGTGGCCGGCGAGGCGGAAGCCTGCCACTTGGGAAAGAGATCGCCAGGGTCGCGACCGACCATCAGTCGCACCAGCCCGGCGGCGTCGGTTCCGTCCAGCGAGCGGTCCGCCGTGCAGGTGCCGTCCTTGAGGACGGTGACATGCTGGCAGAGCGTCATCACTTCGTTGAGCCGGTGCGAGATGTAGAGGATGGCGATGCCTTCCCGGCGCAGCCGCGCCAACAGATCGGTCAATATTTTCGTCTCCGTCGCCGACAGCGACGAGGTCGGTTCGTCGAGGATTAGCACGCGTGGCCGGCGGTAGAGCGCCTTGGCGATCTCCACCATCTGTCGGCGCCCGAGCGGCAGTTGCCCGACGGGCGTCGACAGTGGCTCGTGCAGCCCGACGAGGTCGCACGCCGCCCTTGCCCGGGCGGCGAGCTCATTGTAGTCGACCAGGCCGAACCGCTTCGGATAGGCGCCGAGGCCGATATTCTCGGCGATCGAAAGGCTGGCGGTCAGGCTGAGCTCCTGCTGCACGACGGCAATGCCGGCCTGCCGCGCCAGCGCCGGCGTCATGCGCGCCACCCCGCGCCCGTCGACGTCGATCGTCCCGCCATCCGGGCGCAGCGCCCCGGACAGAAGGTTGATCAGGGTCGACTTTCCGGCGCCATTCTCGCCGAGCAGCGCATGCACGCGGCCCGGCTGGAGAGCGATGGAAACGTCGCGCAAGACCGGATTGCCGAAGAAGGCCTTCGACACCCCCCGCGCGGCTAGGAGCGGAGCCATGGTTGTCAATGCTACAACCCTTCCGGCCTATTTCTGCGCCAGCAGTTTCTTGAACAGCTCCTCATCGTAAGGCGAATAGATATAGCCGTCAGCCGGGAAATCCTTGGCCCGGGCGAGGTATTCGTCAATGTTGGAATTGTCGATCACCGGCAGCGGGATCTTGACGAAGGCCGGCACGTCCTTGCCTTCGAGCGCCTGGACGGCGGTGTAGGTAGCGAAGGCGCCGAGCCAGTTCGGCTGCATGGTGGCCCAGCTCTTCAGGCCCTTTTCCTTCCACAGTTCGAGGAACTGCCGAGCGTTCTCGCCGGTGATCGGCACCTGGTCGCGGCCCTGCTTGTCGAGTGCCAGCACCGCGCCCGCCGACAGCGCGCCGCCGAGCGACAGGATGCCGTCGATTTCGGGATTGGCGAACAGCAGGCTGGTGACGGCTTCCTGCGCCGGCGCGACATTGTAGGGTGTGTTGGTCTCGGCCAGGATCTTCACGTCCGGGTGGGCCTTGAGCTCGGCATCGGCGCCCTTGCGGCGATCGTCGCTGACCGAGACGCCGGCCGGACCGTTGAGGATCAGGATCTTGCCCTTGCCGCCGATGGCGTCGATCAGGAACTTGGCGGCCTGGTCGCCCCACTGCGAGGAATCGGTGTTGACCTTGGCGGTCACCTGGTCGGTGTCGACGAGGCTGTCGAAGTTGATAATAGCGATGCCCTTGGCGCAGGCATCGGCGATAACGCGCGCCGGCGCGGTCGATGAGCCGGCGATCAGGATGATGGCGTCGACATTGGAATCGATCATCGACTGGATCTGCTGGATCTGCACGTTGGCGTCGCCCTGGGCGTCGGTGACGACCAGCTTGTCGACCAGCCCCTGCTTCTTCAGCGCCTCGACCTCGGCCTCGATGGTGCCCTGCGTCTGCTTCATCCAGGTCGGCACCGAATAGATGCTGGCCCAGCCGATCGTGTACGGCGCCTTGCGGTCGCCCTTGATGCATTTAGCGGCGGCATTGGCCTGCGAGCCTACGCCCAAGGCCAGGACGAGACCGAGGCAAAGGGCGCTGGCGGATGCGAAAAACGGCGATTTCATCATGACTGTTCCCCTTCAGTGGTTGTGTCCGGGCGTGCGGAGTCGGGACGACAAAACCGCCGGTTGCCGCGTTGCGGAACCGCCCGTTTTTTCGTCTGGACTTCTCTGTCCGGCTCGTTAATCTGTCCGGTATTTCAGACATCGTGCCTGTATATCGGACAGTCGGGATGCTAGACCGAGCCTTGACATCTTTCAAGCGTCTTGAGACGAGGACTTAAAATGATTTTGGACGGCCGAAATGAGCGATAGCGCGACCGATCTGATCGAGGCGGGTGGCGCTGCACCGCAAGGCGGCGAGCGCCGCCGCGGCATCGACCGCGTCATCATGCTGCTCGAGGCGCTGCTCAGGCATCGTGCGCCGGTGCGCGTCGGCGACCTCGCCAAGATGATTGGCGCGCCGCGCTCGACCACCTACGAGATCGTCAACAGCCTGCTCGAAGCCGAGATGCTCGAGAATGTCGGCACCGAGGGCTATGTCTATTTCGGCCGCGCGATGCACCTGTTCGGCTGGGCCTATTCGCATCACAATGCGCACTACCGTCGCATCCTCGAGACGCTGGACAGGATGGCCGCGGAGACCGGCGAGACCGTTCAGATGTGCGGTCTGCGCGGCAACAAATATGTCGTCCTCGACTGCCGGGATTCGCCCGGCCCGTTCCGCATTTCCAGCGATGTCGGCGTCGAGGTGCCGATCCCGTGGACGGCATCGGGACGGCTTCTGGTCGGCCATATGAGCAGGGAAGAGCTTGGAGCTTTCATCCCGGCTGACGACTACAAGCTTCCCGACGGCCGCATCATCGCACCCGGCGAATTCTTCGCCGATGTCGAACTGGCGCGCGAGCAGGGCTTCAGCGAGACATCGGCGCTCGCCGACCGCTTCACCTGGTGCATGGCCGCCCCGATCCGCGACGGCCATGGCGCCATCAACAAGACGCTGTGCTTCGTCCTGCCCGTCGACACGCCGCAAGCGCGACGAAACGAATTGCTGGCCTTGCTGCGCGAACGCGCCGGCGGCCTGTCGCTGGCGGGAAGCTAGATTTTGCCGACTGCCGGCGCGTGGCCTATGTTCCGGGATGCGTCGATAGCCGCGCGACTGGTCCTGCGGCCATGCGCCGAATATCAGTAGCGGCCCTAATATTAACTGTTATGCCAAGCAGGATGTTGACGCCTGACAGGGTTAATAATACCCTAATATAAGCGTCGAATAAAATGGCCCCCGACCGGCAACAACGGGTTAAGCGACGCTAAAGGGGCTAGGGGAAACACAGCACGGCGGCCAGTACCGCCGCAGCCATCACCTTTTGAGCCACAGCCCGCCCGTGACTGGCCACACATTGTGCTGGCCATCGCTGGGCGTCGGCATCGAGGCCTTCGGGTGCGCTGACACAATCGACATGTGCCGGAATCTGCGTGCCGGGCGTGCAACATTTTCAGTCAAGAAGCGGCTGGTCTTTCAATGGGGTCGACAGGCGTTGGGGGCGTCTGTCGTTAAACACAAGGGGTGAGAAATGGCTACTCAGGTCACCGGTGCCGGCGGCACCACGACGTCGTTTTCCAATACACCGCAGGCGAAAGATGACGCTTTAGGCTACTCCGGTGATACGGTCGTCATCGCTTCCGCGTCTCAATCCACAGTCTTGGGAGGTTAACATGGGCGCGAGCGGCAGCAGCTACGTCGGCGTAGTGACTGATGGGGATGACAAGCTTATCGGCGGGAGCGGGACCGATATCATCATCGCTGGTGACGGCAATGACTATGTTAATGGCGGGTCTGGCGCCGACACCCTGGACGGCGGAAGCGGCATCGACACTCTTCTGGGTGGGTCGGGTGCTGATACTCTGATTTTCGTGTCATATGAGAACCAGTACCGCTTAGGCGGCTCCTATGACGGCTCTGCACTGACCGGCGGCTCCATATACAACGATGGCGTGCAAACCGGGCTAACGTCGTTCACCGGATATGACAATTATGACGGTGGCAACGGAACCGTAAAAGGCGGCACGGCCGAGATCGACACGCTCAAGATTGTCGTCAGCGTCCAACAGTCGAACGATGCCGCATTCATGGCTGCGCTGAACGCTGAGGTCGCTTATTTCAAGAATATCTGGCTTCCGGCCCACGTGAACAAGAGCACGGGCCAGGCGGACCAGTCCGTATATGAATTCAAGACGATTAACCTCAAGATCTCGGCGATCGAGAAAATTGCCCCGATCACGGTCGACCTGAGCACCAATCATGCCCCTGTGAACACCGTGCCCGCTGGCACGCAGCTTGCGAGCGAGGACGTATCGCAGCCGATCACGGGAGTGTCGGTATTCGATCCGGACGGCGGCATCCTGACCACCAGCGTCTCGGTCTTGAACGGCACGTTGACGGTCGTCCCGGTCGGCGCCGCGACAGTCGGGGGGAACGGCGGGGCCACGGTGACCATCACAGGTACGGCCGCTGAGATCAATGCCGTATTGAGCAGCATCACCTATACCGGAAATCAGGATTACAATGGGCCGGACCAGCTCAACATCACCACCACCGACGCGTTGGGCGCCAGCGACGCCGATGTGGCAGCTATCAGTGTAACCCCGGTCAACGACGCGCCGACGACCAGCCCGGTGACGCTGGCGGCGATCGCCGAGGATTCGGGGGCGCGGACCATCACCCAGGCCGAACTGCTGGCCAATGCCGGCGACATCGAGGGCGACGCCCTGGTTGCGAGCGGCCTGGCGATCTCGTCCGGCGGCGGCACGCTCGACGACAATGGCGACGGCACCTGGACCTACACGCCGGATGCCGATGACGACACCTCGGTGTCGTTCTCCTACACCATCACCGACGACGGCACGACCAACGGCGGGGCGGACCCGCTCAGTGTCGCAGGTTCGGCGACGCTCGACATCACCCCGGTCAACGATGGTCCGGCAGCTGTCGGTGACACCATCATCACCAACCTCGCAGCCGGGAGCACCGTCATCATCCCTGAGTGGGCACTCATTGCCAACGACCCCGCTTCGGCAATCGATGTCGCGGGCGTAGACTCCGCGACGGGAGGCACCGTCTCCCAGTCGTCGGGTTCCGGTGCAAACGGCACCGTGACCTTTGCCGACACCGCCCCAATGGGTGGGACTTTCACCTACACAGCTACCGATGGAACGAGTGCCGGCGCACCGGCCCTGGTGACCGTCATTCAGGATGCTTTGGGTACGCTCGACGGGACCTCGGGCGACAATATCCTCATCAGCTCGAACGGCGGAGCGACGCTCGTCGGCGGCGCGGGTGACGACGTGCTTCTCGGCGGCAGTGGCAATGACATCTACCGGTTCGGACTGGCAGACGGCAATGATATCATCTCGGATGCCGGCGGCGGTGGCGACAGCATTGAAATCGTGACGAGTGCACCTGTGGACAGCACGGCAATCGGCACGCTGAACTTCGAAAGGGTGGCCAACGATCTCGTTATCAATGCCGGGACCACCGAGATCACCATCCGCGATCAATATGTCGGAAGCAGCAACGTCGAGAGCATACAATTCACAAACGGCGGCACCGTATACGGCTATGCACTGAGCACATCCGCATACAGGCTGCAAACGTCCTTATCAGGCGCCGGCACTGATGACGTAATCGCATCCACTTCGGCGGGTCAGGCTCTAACGGGGGGCGCCGGCAACGACCTCCTTTTCGGGAACGGCGGCGACGATAGCACGATCAACGGCGGCAACGGCAACGACCTCATAGTTGGCGGGACCGGGAACGATACGCTCTTGGGGGCTGGCGACAACGACACTCTCGTCGGCGGCGACGGCAACGACACGCTGACAGGCGGTGCCGGCGTCGACACACTCACGGGCGGCATAGGATCCGACATTTTCAACTATGGCTCAATCTCGGAGTCCACACCGGCAAGTTTCGACACCATCGCCGACTTCGTGCATGGCACCGACAAGATCGACCTGTCGTCGATTGACGCCAACACGGCCAGCGGTGGCGACCAGGCCTTCCTGTTCGGCGGGCAGAACGCGGCTACTGTCGCCAACAGCATCACCTGGTCGGAGGTCGGCGCCAACACGATCGTTCGTGTCGACGTCAACGGCAACGCGACGGCGGATTTCCAGATCACGCTGACCGGCACCGGGCTTGGCCTGACGGCGAGCGACTTCGTGCTGTGATGAATGAGGAGGTGAGCCGGCAGCCACGCGCGGCTCACCTCGTTTCCCGCCGGCCGCGGGTTCTGCTTACGAATTAAGGTTTACAGCAGGTTTACG
>NZ_RZOI01000227.1:0-7968 GCF_004022645.1 Mesorhizobium sp. M4A.F.Ca.ET.020.02.1.1
CCTGGTGCCGGCGGTGATTTGGGGCTTCCTGCTCTTTTCCGCGCGCGGCGTCGACCGGCTGCCCAAGCGCGGCCTCGCCTGGTTCGGCTTCGCGCTACTTGCGGCGGCGATCGCCGGCTGTGTCACGCCACCCAAAACCTGGCCGTTGCCGACGGGCCTTGGCGGTGTTTTCGGCGACATGGTGCTGAAGATCCCCGGCATCGCCGTTGGCGGCTATCCCAAGGGCCTTTTCGCCAGCATCGTCGCCGCGGTCCTTGCCGCGCCGGCATTGTGGCTGTTTGCCTACGGCTCGGCGCTGATTTCCCGCAAGAACGGCTTTGCCGTCATGGAGCGCGCCGCCGAGCCCGAGCCGCGCGAGCAGGACGACCTGCTCTTCGACGAGGATGAGGACGAGGGCGATGAAGGCATCCTGGCACTCGGCGCCATCACCCACTGGTGGCTGTCGTTCAGGGCCTGGATGCACCGCCGCGCCGCGCGCCGCCAGCACGAGCGCGAGTACGAGCCGGAGATGGAGCCGCGCGCCAGCGCCTGGCGGCGCGCAGCCGAGCGCGTCGAATCAGCCGAGTTCGCCGAATCGCGGATGAGCCCGGGCGGCCGCGCCCGCGTCGAGCCTGAATTCTTCGCCGCCATGGTCAACGACCGCAGTATCTCGGTCGATCCTGACGACGACATCTTCGACAGTGACGAGGACGACGACTTGGATTTCGCCGACGAGCCTCCTGTCCAGCGCCGCGCCACGCCGACGGCGAAGGTGCAGAATTTCCGTTCCGATGCCGCAACCCGCGTCGAGGCGCCGGCACCGCGTCCGGCGCCGGGCGCGCGCGTCCAGCGCGAGGCGCAGACCTCGCTGATCGGCTCGGACAAATTCGAGATGCCGTCGCTGCATTTCCTGTCGGAGCCGAAGAATGTGGTGCGCGACGCCAGCCTGTCCAAGGACGCGCTGGAGCAGAATGCGCGGCTCCTGGAAGGCGTGCTCGAGGATTTCGGCGTCAAGGGCGAGATCATCCATGTACGGCCCGGCCCGGTCGTCACACTCTACGAGCTCGAGCCGGCGCCCGGCATCAAGTCGTCTCGCGTCATCGGCCTGTCCGACGACATCGCCCGCTCGATGAGCGCGATCGCCTGCCGCGTCGCCGTCGTGCCCGGCCGCAACGCCATCGGCATTGAGCTGCCCAACGCCAAGCGCGAGACGGTGTATCTGCGGGAAATCATGGCCAGCCGCGACTTCGAGACCACCAAGGCGAAGCTGGCGCTGGCGCTCGGCAAGACCATCAATGGCGAGGCCGTCATCGTCGACATCGCCAAGATGCCGCACGTTCTGGTCGCCGGCACCACCGGCTCGGGCAAGTCGGTCGCCATCAACACCATGATCCTGTCGCTGCTCTACCGGCTGACGCCGCAGGAATGCCGGCTGATCATGATCGATCCGAAGATGCTCGAACTCTCCGTCTATGACGGCATTCCGCATCTTTTGACGCCGGTCGTCACCGATCCGAAGAAGGCGGTGGTGGCGCTGAAGTGGACCGTGCGCGAGATGGAGGACCGCTACCGCAAGATGTCCAAGGTCGGTGTGCGCAACATCGACGGGTTCAACGCGCGCGTCCAGCTGGCGGAGAAGAAGGGCGAGAAGATCTCGCGCACCGTGCAGACCGGCTTCGATCGCCAGACCGGCGAGGCGATCTACGAGACGGAGGATCTCGACCTCGAGCCGATGCCCTATATCGTCGTCATCATCGACGAAATGGCCGACCTGATGATGGTCGCCGGCAAGGACATTGAGGGTGCGGTTCAGCGCCTGGCGCAGATGGCGCGCGCCGCCGGCATCCATGTCATCATGGCGACCCAGCGCCCTTCGGTCGACGTCATCACCGGCACGATCAAGGCCAACTTCCCGACCCGCATCTCCTTCCAGGTGACGTCGAAGATCGACAGCCGCACCATCCTTGGCGAGCAGGGCGCGGAGCAATTGCTCGGCATGGGCGACATGCTCTACATGGCCGGCGGCGGCCGCATCCAGCGCGTGCACGGCCCGTTCGTGTCCGACGACGAGGTCGAGAGGATCGTCGCGCACCTGAAGCTGCAGGGCGTTCCCGAATATCTCGACGCCATCACCGAGGATGATGACGAGGACGACGAGGACGAAGGTTCCGGCAAGGGCGGTTCCGGCGGCGGTGGCGGCGGCAATTTCGAGGATTCCGACGACCCCTACGACCAGGCGGTGGCGGTGGTGCTGCGCGACGGCAAGGCCTCGACCAGCTACATCCAGCGCCGACTCGGCATCGGCTACAACCGCGCCGCCTCGATCATCGAGAAGATGGAGAAGGAAGGCATTGTCGGTCCGGCCAACCATGCCGGAAAACGCGAGATCCTGGTGCCGACGGAGGAGGACAAGTTCTAGGGTCTATCGATATCCAGGTGATGCCGGCTGGCAACCTTGAACCTTTCGGCGCGTTGAGGCGACGGAGCGTCGCTGGAGCCGCCAAACTTAAGCCCAACTGGGGGTCCAGAGACTGCGACACCATTCGAATCAGAAAGTGACCGGCATGAAAAACGAACCTTTCGCCCCGAACCGCCGCCAGGCGCTTGGCCTCGGCCTCGTGCTTGCCGGCGCGGCAAGCGTCAATGTCGTCCCCGGATTCCAGCTCCTGGCGTCGGCGCAGGCGGCGATTCCGCCGGCGGCGCAGAAGATCGCCGACCACTTCTCCTCGGTCAAATCGATGAGCGGCGAGTTCGTTCAGTTCGGACCGAAGGGCGAGCAGACCGGCGGCAAGTTCTTCCTGGAACGGCCGGGCAAGATCCGCTTCAACTATGATGGATCGTCGAATTTCCGGGTGATCTCCGACGGCAAGTCGGTGGTCATCCTCAACAAGAAGCTCAACACCTCCGATCTCTATCCGCTGTCGAAGACGCCGCTGAAGCTTTTGCTCGACAATCGCATCGATCTCTCCGGCGGACGAGTAAAGAGCGTCAAGGAAGAGGACGATCTCACCACCATCCAGCTCTCCGACAAATCGGTGTTCGGCAATGCCAGGATCACCATGATGTTCGATCCGAAGTCCTATGAACTGCGGCAATGGACCATCACCGACGCCCAGGGCAAGGACACGACGGTGATGATCTTCAACGTCAAGGAAGGCGTCAGCTTCGCTCCCGACACCTTCGCCATAGATTACACGGCGAACCGTGAGGTGAATACGAAGACAAGATAACTTCCTTCGTCTTAGTGCTCTTGCGAGCGTCGGCGCCGCCCCTCATCCGGCTGCCGCCATCTTCTCCCCGTAAACGGGGAGAAGGGACGCCGTCATCGACGGTTTCGCCAATCTCCAGCGTTGCAGAATGAGTGCCAAGGCTGCGGCCGGCTTCTTTCTCCCCGTTTACGGGCAGAAATGCCCGGCCGGGCAATGAGGGGCGGCGAGCGCCTCGGCGATTGTCGCCGGCTTGTTTTTATGGCTGGCGGCTGGCAGTAGTTCGGCGACCTCTTGCCGGACCCCGCCGCATGCCCTTTTCCATCGCCACCTGGAACATCAACTCGGTGCGGCTGCGCATGCCGATCGTCGAGCGCCTGCTTCTGGAATACGCGCCCGATGTGCTCTGTCTGCAGGAGACGAAGGTTCCGGACGAGCTTTTTCCCGAAAAGGCCTTCCGCAAGCTCGGCTACGAGCACATCGCCTTCCACGGCCAGAAAGGCTATCACGGCGTCGCCACGGTGGCGCGGCGGCCGATCGAGCTGGTTGAAAAGCGCCGCTTCTGCGAGATCGACGACAGCCGACACCTCTCGGTCAGGGTAAGCGCCAGCGGCAAGTCGATCCTGCTGCATAATTTCTATGTGCCGGCGGGCGGCGACGAGCCCGACCCGGAGATCAACCGCAAGTTCAGGCACAAGCTGGATTTCGTCGCCGAGATGAATGGTGTACGGGCCGAGCACGACGCCGGGTCCGGCTCGATCCTGGTCGGCGACCTCAACATCGCGCCGCTGGAGCATGACGTCTGGTCGCACAAGCAGCTGCTCAACGTCGTCAGCCACACGCCGGTGGAGACCGAAAGCTTCGAGGCGATGCGGCGCGCCGGCGACTGGGTCGACCTGATGCGGCTCAACGTGCCTGCCGAGCAAAAACTCTACACCTGGTGGAGCTACCGCGCGCAGGACTGGCAAGCGTCGGACCGCGGCCGGCGGCTTGACCATGTCTGGTCTTCGCCGAACCTGGTGGAGCGCTTCACCGGCTACGAGATCCTGCGCCCGGCGCGCGGCTGGGAGCGGCCGTCGGACCACGTGCCGGTGATTGCGCGGTTCGATCTGGATTGAAGTCCGCCGCAGCCGGACGGATTCAAACACGGGGCCTGACGTTCTTGGGCGCGCCGTTCCGGAACCTACGCGGGCAGAGCCTCCTGTTCGTCCGCATGCCCCATCAGACAGGGGTGATCCCGGCGGCGCGTCGCCAGCATCCGCCGGGCGGCTTCTATGATTTTCGGCGCCGGGACATCGGCGACCAGGCCGGTCGGGCTTTCATGGCGCGCTTCCACCGCGTCCACGCTGTTCGAAAGCGGTCGCCAGCGAGCCATGTTGGCACCGCTATTGACGATGACCATCGGCGTCATCACCGTGGCCATGAGATGCGCCGTGCCGCCTTCGGCGCCAATGTAAAGATCGGCGAGTTCCCCGAGCGCCAGCAGGATGTCGCTGACAGGAATATCTTGCGCCGCGCCAGAATCGACGAGCCGCAATTTCGGCACGCGTTGCGCCAACTCGGCCATGTCTGGGCCGACGCCCGGTGTTTTCACATAGATGAGGTTGGCGCCATCGCCGATCATACTGTCGGATATCGCGACAACCTGATCCGCTGTCATCCGTTTGTTGCCATCGCCATGGGCCGCGATGACGACCAATGGAGCATGCTTGCCGGCCAGGCGCCTGGCCGCCGCACGCGCGGCCGCAGTCGGCTCCAGCCGATGGTCAAAAGGCAACCGCTTTCCCGCCAGGCGTTCGACAAGGCGGTGGTAGCGCCATGCATTGTGCTCTGGTCGTGTTTCGGGTCCATGGCCGGGGGGCCAGGAAAGAGCGAACGCCGGAAAATTTGCTTCGTAGACGATGCCGCGGCCGAGCAGCGATACCCAGGTTTGAACCAGCCAGGGCGCGACAATGCGGAAATCGACAATGGCCAGCTGCCCTTTGCCCTTGCGATGACTGGCGACCAGATGCGCCAAGGGCGTCTGCGCCCTTATCGTATCGACCAGGTGGCGGACATGGTCATTGACGGCGGTTTCGAGCGTGCATGTCTGGGTGGTTCCGTACACGATCAAACTGTCGGGAAATGCCGTTCTCGCCGCTCGCAAGGCCGGAATCCGCAGCAAGCCGTCGCCGAACGCGTCCTTGCGTGAATACAAGATAATCGTCTCGTAACGCGCTGGCGGCATTCCCGCTCCCCCCAGGAGCTCGGTGGTGTCGGTTCCTGCTACGCGGCCCATCCTCGAGTCCTGTAGGATCTCACCTTTTGCCTGTCAACGGAACCTCGCCCTCGGGGCCGGATGATCAACGCCAGGTGCGATTCGTCTACCCCGTGAAACGCGGCCCCAGTTTTTCGATGCGCCTGATCATCTGCTGGAATTCCTCCAGGATGCGCTCGTGCAACAGCACCGCAATCTCCGGATATTCCTCCAGGATGCGGCGGAACATCTTGCGGCTGAGCCGGATCACTTCAGAGTCGACCGCGGCCGATGCGCTGGTCAGCCGGTTGGTGTCGGCAATCAGCGCCAGTTCGCTCAGCATGGTGCCGGGTCCGGCGGTGCCGATCGGGACGCGCTCGCCATTCTGCTCGCGATAGAGCGCGATGCGGCCGCTGACCACGATATAGGCCGAGTCAGCCGCGTCATCCTCGCGGTAGAGCTTGTGGTCCGCCTGCAACAGCGTGGTTTCGGCGCCGAAGGCGAGCAGGCGCAACTGCTCCTGCGTGAAGCCCTCGAAGAGCTTCACGGCGGACAGGATGCGGATGTCGTCATCCAGCGCCATCTAGCTATGTCCCCGAGCGGTCAGTCCAGTCCCTCCCTTGGAGCGCGGCGTCCTCCTGGACGCGCAAAGGACGCTCCAACATCCTTTGAGTCTACGCATCGTGCCCGCCAAAAATCGATTCCGATTTTTGGCCGATGCGCATCGGAGCCGATCCAACCACCCTCCAGCACCAGGATCGCTTCCGAAGCGGCCCCGCCCTGACCGCTCATTGGATCATGAAAAGTTTAAGGAACCAGCTTGTAGCCGCCGCTTTCTGTCACAAGAATTTCGGCATTGGAAGGATCGCGCTCGATCTTCTGGCGCAGCCGGTAGACGTGGGTTTCCAGCGTGTGCGTGGTGACTCCTGAATTGTAGCCCCAGACTTCTTCCAGAAGCACGTCGCGCGTCACCACCTTCTGTTCGGCGCGATAGAGGTATTTGATGATCGACGCCTCTTTCTCGGTCAGTCGCACCTTGGCGCCGCGCTGGTCGATCAAGAGCTTCTGGCTGGGCTTGAAGGTGTAGGGGCCAACCGAGAAGGTGGCGTCCTCGCTCTGTTCGTGCTGGCGCAATTGCGCGCGGATGCGGGCAAGCAGCACGGCGAAGCGGAACGGCTTGGTCACATAGTCGTTGGCGCCGGCCTCGAGGCCGAGGATCGTGTCGGAATCGGTGTCGTGGCCGGTCAGCATGATGATCGGCGCCTTGTAGCCGCCCTTGCGCAGGATCTTCACCGCCTCGCGGCCGTCCATGTCGGGCAGGCCAACATCCATGATCAGGAGGTCGACAAGGCCGCCGCGCGCCGCGGCGACGCCTTTCGCGGCCGTCGCTTCCTGCTGGACGTCGAACTCTTCGTAGAGGGCCAGTTGCTCGACGAGCGTGCCGCGCAGGTCGTCATCGTCGTCAACGATCAGTATGGTGCGTGAGGTCATGGATCAATCCGTTGTTTTAAAAAGTATATTCAGTTGACCGTCCCCCATTTATGCGGAAGCTGACCGGCACAACAGCCGATCACAGTGATTTGTTCCGTGACACGATCATACAAGAAAAAACGTCCATGCAATGCAGCCGGCGCAATTTTGCCAAAAGGCCTCGCCGTGCTCAGCGTGCGCGCCAGGCCCGGCCATCCCAGCCAGGGGCTGCTGCAGGCGGGCAGCCTGGTGTTCGCCTGCGCGCTGGGACGCGGGGGCATTTCGGCGAACAAGCGCGAAGGTGACGGCGCGACGCCGCTTGGCGCCATGCGCATATTGTCGGGCTATTTTCGCGACGATCATTTTTCCGGCGGCCGCAGGACGCGGCTTGCGATGGCGCCGATCGGGCCGGATCTCGGCTGGTGCGAGGTGCCCGACGACCGCAACTACAATCGCCCGGTGAAGATTCCCTATGGCGCCAGCCACGAGCGGATGCGCCGTGATGACCGGCTCTATGATGCCTGCCTGGTGCTCGACTGGAACATCGCGCCGCGGCGGCGCGGCCGCGGCAGCGCCATCTTCTTCCATCTGGCGCGGCCCGGCTTCACACCGACACAAGGCTGCGTGGCGGTGACGGCGCGCACCATGGCGCGGCTGTTGCCGCTGCTTTCGGATCGGACGGTGGTGAGGGTGGTGAGGTAGGGATGACTAGGCAGTAGGGCGCTATGCCCTCTTTCCCCTACTGCCTAATCCCTACTGCCTTACCTTCTCGGCTGCTGCCAGCCAGTGCCGAGCAGCCCGATTTCGCGGAGCTGCCGGTCCACAGCCTTTGCGACGTCCCGGCGCTCGGCGCCGATGTCACGCAGCAGGTCGTCGGAGAGATCCTCGATGGATTCGAGGGGAAGCTGGGCAGCGACACGCGCCTGACGCAGCCAATCGAGGGTGGCGCGCAGCCAGACTGCGATACCGGAGCGGGAATTTAGGGCGGCGTGGGACTTCAGAACGATCTCGGTCATGGCTCTATCCGGTTTCTCCGGATGTCAAATCCGGTTTGATAGTGCTTCGATGCTGCAATCA
>NZ_RZOI01000228.1:0-7941 GCF_004022645.1 Mesorhizobium sp. M4A.F.Ca.ET.020.02.1.1
CTTCCTGGGTAAAGCCGAACGCCTGCTGGCGATCGAGCAGGCTGACGTCCCTGCGCAGCGCCCGCGGCTCGACCGGCTTCAGGTCTTCGAGGATGAGCTGGGTGTTGGCGAGCCAGCTCTTGTAGGGATGCCTGGTCGCGATCTCCGACTTGATCTCCTCGTCGGAAACGATGCGACCCTTCTCCAGGTCGATCAGCAGCATGCGGCCGGGCTGCAGCCGCCACTTCTTGACGATCCTTTCCTCCGGCACCGGCAGCACGCCGGCTTCCGAGGCCATGATGACGCGATCGTCGTCGGTGACGATGTAGCGCGCCGGGCGCAGCCCGTTGCGGTCGAGCGTGGCGCCGATCTGGCGGCCGTCGGTGAAGGCCACCGCCGCCGGCCCGTCCCACGGCTCCATCAGGGCGGCGTGGTATTCGTAAAAGGCCTTGCGATCTTGATCCATCAGCTTGTTGCCGGCCCAGGCCTCGGGGATCAGCATCATCATCGCGTGGGCGAGCGAGTAGCCGCCCTGCGTCAGGAATTCGAGCGCATTGTCGAAACAGGCGGTGTCCGACTGCCCCTCATAGGAGATCGGCCACAGCTTGGAGATGTCGTTGCCGAACAGTTCGGAATCGACCGAGGCCTGCCGCGCCGCCATCCAGTTGACGTTGCCGCGCAGCGTGTTGATCTCGCCATTGTGGGCGACCATGCGATAGGGATGCGCCAGCTTCCACGACGGGAAGGTGTTGGTCGAGAAACGCTGGTGGACGAGGATCAGCGCCGTCTCGAAACGCGGATCGGTCAGATCCTTGTAATAGGCGCCGACCTGATAGGCCAGGAACATGCCCTTGTAGACGATGGTCCGCGATGACATCGACACGACGTAGAAGCCATTGTCGACGCCCTTGGTCTCTTCATGGATACGACCGGAAATGACCTTGCGCAGGATGTAGAGCCGCCGTTCGTAATCGTCGTCGCTCTCGATCTCGGCGCCACGACCCAGAAACACCTGCCGCTGGACCGGTTCTGAAGCAGCGATATCAGGCGCCTTTGACAGCGATGAATTGTCGACCGGCACGTCGCGAAAGCCGAGCAGCGGCTGGCCTTCGAGCTGCGCGACCTCGGCGATGATGCCTTCGATATGCGCCTGAAGCTCAGGATCGCGCGGCATGAACACATGGCCGACGGCGTAATGGCCGGGTTTTGGCAGTTCGACCCCCTGGCTGGCCATCTCCTCGCGGAAGAAGCGGTCGGGAAGCTGCACCAGCACGCCGGCGCCGTCGCCCATCAGCGGGTCGGCGCCGACGGCGCCGCGATGCGTCAGATTTTCGAGCACCGCCAGGCCGTCCGTGACGATCTGATGCGACTTGACGCCCTTCATATTGACGATGAAGCCGACGCCGCAGGCATCGTGCTCGTTGCGCGGATCGTAGAGGCCGTGGGCGGCGAACCCGGTAGGGGTCCGCCCGATCCTGGTCAGGCCAGTGGCGATGGACGGATTTTTGACGGCTGGCGCTTTCGTCTGCGCGGCCGGGCCGTTCGTCGCAGATGGCGTCACTTCCGTCATCGTCCTGTCCTCCGTTCTTGCCTGGCGCAGAGACAGGCGGTCGGCTGCGTCCCCCGTCTTCCCGGGATCGGTGGGCAGCGCCGAGCTTCATGTTGCCAGCCTTACTCCAGTGCCATCTTTGACGGGTCCGGGAGACCCTTAGCGGCAGTATGTTTTGGTGAGTTGATCAGGCACGTCTTCTCCTTGCTCGGTCACGTGTTTGCGGATAACGGCGAGGCTGGGCTGGACGCCTGGGCCGGCCTATTTGTACAACCACGTCAGGGAAATGGACGAATTGGCCAGTAAGCCATTCGACTATCGCCCCTCTTTGGTTTCCTCCTTGGCCGCCCCCTTTCACCTTTTGGGAAAATCCTCTTGCGGAGCCACACAGAGAGCGCCGTAACAAACCTTCTCACCCTTGTAGTTGGCCAGAGCCTGCAGCAACTCGGGTAGAAGGTGCTGTTTCAGGTCGTCCGAGACAGGCTCCGGACCCTCCAGCGCTTTCAGTGTCTGCTCGAGCAACTCGATGGCGCGATCTTTGTTGCCGCTCTCATGATAGTACTGAGCGACCACCGGATAAGACAGGAACTTAGAGCCGCCGCCTTGCGGCAGTGCCACGATGTGTTTGGACAGCTCTTCGCCCATCGCGAAGCGCTCAGCAGACGGAAAGCCGGAATAATCAAAGCCCGGCGCGAAGAGTTGGTATAGCGCCCAATACATCCATCCCTCGGACTTTCTGTCGATCGCGTCGCGAACGAATTGGCGCATTACGGGCAAGCCGGCCTGCATGTCGCGCATTCTGTGAAGCAACAGATTGACATGACTCACTCGGAAGTTGAGTTTGTCCGGTATCAAGGCGATGCCTTCTTCAATCGCCGAGAGCGCCGTCTTCCAATCCTCGGCCTCCATTGCCGGCCGAAGTTTGTCGTATATGGGCTTGGTCAGCGCTTGTTCGCGCGCTATGGTTTCGCCTTCCGCAATCCGCTCCGTATCGGCGGATTTTGCCTGATCGCTGGTGCGCCAGCTGCCGTTAAGCACCTTCGGCAAAACCTCATCGAGTTGCGTCGGATGACCGATAAAGGCGATGTGGCCGTCTCGGTCGACCACGAACGAGGTCGGGACCCCGTAAGAAAAGCTGGGCTCCATCCAAAGCTTGTCCATTTCGCCTGTGGAGTCGAATGCGATCCGATAGTTCAGATTCGGGAATTTTTCGGTCAACCAAGCGTCCAACGTGCTTCGGGCCTCGTCGGCCGTTGGAGCGTCTTCAGAAGCCGCGACTCCGACGATCTCAACGCCGTTGTCCTTGTATTTCTCCTGCAACTGGATCAGATGGGGCATCCCGTCCACACACGGGCCGCACCAAGTTGCCCAAAATTCGACTATGCACACTTTGCCGGGCTCAAAGCTGGTGAGGGGCTCGCCACGCAGCCAGTTCTCGACTTTAATCGAAGGAGCCGGGGACTCCATCTGCAATACCACGTTGCGGTCCAAAGCTATTTCCAAAGGTTTCTGCACGAGCTGGTTTCCTCTCAGAGACGGCACACGGGTTCAGGGAGGAGCGGATCGCTCGTCTTGCCCCATTGAGTGCAGTCACAGTCACTCAGTCTCAAAAGCCATGCCAACGCGCTCAGCGCGCAGTTAGCGCCCATTGCTTCGAAAAACCTCGACAGTGCCCAGATGTTGGTTGTAATGAACCTGACATTTGTCTGACGCTGTCAGCTTTTGGACACGCGATCACGCGCTTCGTGCCGCCAGAAGGCCAGGCCGAGCCCTGTGTTGCCAGCGGTCGCTTCGATGATTGTACCGCCCCGCGCGAGCTGGCCACGCTGTTCGGCATTAACGATCATCGACAACGCAATGCGATCCTTGATCGATCCGCCGGGATTCTGGCTTTCGAGCTTGACGAAGAGACGACACCTGCCGGTATCGAAGCTCTTCAGTTCGACGACCGGCGTCTCCCCAATCAGATCGAGCACTGACGCAAATGGCGGACGCAGGCGAGAGGACGCCTTTGTCGACGGTCGGCGGAACATCTCGAGGCTCATGCGGCTGCGGTCTCCAGAATGTCGGCATAGTGCCGTTGCGCAGCATCGGGATGCGAGCGCAGTCGGCTCTTCAGCAGTTGCGGAACAGTGCATTGTCGGGGTCGCTGGCGGGGCACCCGCTTCGGCAGCCGTTCAGGCGGCAGGTCAAGAAACCGTATGTCGGCATCAAGCCGCGCGCCGAAGAAGAAGGGAATCGAAACAGTGCCCTTCGAAAGACCCAGGGCAACGGAAATCATTGCATCGGGCGAGTTCATGCGCCTGAAGCAGCGCTGCCTGCAACTGCTTCATAGCGACAGGCGGGCGAGACTCTAGCGAGGCTTTCGCCGCTTGGTTGATTGAGGCTCTCGACGAAGCCACCAAGATTCGGCGGCCGATAATAGCTTGCTGCTCATTGGGACGTCGACCAACGCCGGGATTGAGAAAGGCAACCCTGCCCCACAAGGCGGGTGTCACACGTGCGGTGCGTCCGCTCGTCACGCCGGATGGTTTTTGAGACCTGGGTTCACGGCTAATCAGATGCACCCCTGTCGTCGTTTCGGTGCAGGCCGCCAGGGGGGCGTGTTGCAGCAGCTTGCAATTAGTTTCGCCACTACGGGGCGTGCGAGCACGGGGCTGCACAATGAGATCATATGCCGGCGTGGAGACCAAGGTGTGGCGCAGCCTTAGAGAACTCAACACCGAGACCGGAGCAACGGAGACTGCTCTTTCGTCGAGCCAGTTTAATTTAGAACATTCTTTCTATAGTTTACGTCAATTATCCTGTTCGATAGCTCTGTCGACTAGCGATGAGACTTTTCAACGCAGCGCGGACATCCGCTGGCCGGATGTGACTTGCTATCCCTTTCAAGATCAAACAGGAGAACCCATGAGCAGTCCAGTCCTTGTCAACCGGACCATTCTTGACTCCGACGTTGTATCGCTGACCAGCCGTGTCGGAGCTGAAATCAGAGGCGTTCGCCTTGGCGGAGACCTTTCGGACGCAGCGATAGCAGCCATCAACCAGCTTCTTCTAAAGCACAAGGTGATCTTCTTCCGCGGCCAGGAGCATCTCGACGATGCGGAGCAGGAATTGTTCGCGCGGCGTCTGGGTGACCTTGTACCTCATCCCACGCAGGGGCCGGCAGCCGGCACGGCCTCAATCCTCAATCTCGATTCCGGCCGTGGCGGTGGCAGGGCAGACCAGTGGCATACCGATGTGACTTTCGTCGATGCCTATCCGAAATTCTCGGTCCTACGTGGCGTCGTCATTCCGGCGGCGGGGGGCGACACGATCTGGTCCAACACGCACGCCGCGTACGAGAATCTGCCGGCGCCGCTCAAAATATTGGCGGACAATCTGTGGGCTATTCATAGCAATGCCTACGACTACGCAGCCGTGCGCCCGCGCGCCACAGCCGAAGAGAAGAGGCACTTCGAGGAAGTCTTCACATCGACGATCTACGAGACCGAGCATCCGGTCGTGCGCGTCCATCCGGAAACCGGGGAGAAGTCGCTGCTGCTCGGCAATTTCGTGCAGCGCCTCGTCGGCCTTTCCAAGAGCGATTCCGCCAAACTCTACGAGGTGTTCCAGTCCTACGTCACTGCCCCGGAAAATACCGTGCGGTGGCGCTGGCAAGTAAGCGACGTCGCTATCTGGGACAACCGTGCTACCCAGCATTATGCGGTCAACGATTATGGCGACCAGCACCGGGTTGTGCGTCGCGCTACGGTTGACGGTGACGTTCCGATCGGCGTCGACGGTCGCCGCAGTATAACCCGTGTCAAGGCAGCCAAGCCGGCGGCGAAGGCAGCCTGACCGTCTGAACAGGGTAAAGATGAAAACTTCGTATCGCCGCGGCCATATCGCGCTGCTTAACCGCCCCACAAAGCCTTATGATTTCCGAGAAGCAAGGCGAGTTGCGGGCTCGAGGCTTGGCCCGAAATCGAGGTCCTGCAGCGTGGCGCATGGCTCGAGTCGCTGCTCGTGGCCCCGCTGCAGCGGTACAGGTCCCCCACCGCCCCACCATCTCGCCCGCCCTGCACCTCGGATAGCGATCATTCACCGTTTGTTCATTATGATAGCGCACGATCATAACTGGACATGCTGGTAGCTCGTACATGCCTGAAGGCCCTGCGCGCCGACCCAGCGCCGGGGCCTTTTTACTTCCGCAAAATCGATTCCAGCAACGTGGGCACTTCGCAGGATGTCGCAATCCCGCGCTTGCGATGATACGCCGTACAGCGAATTGCGCGAGTCAAACGAATTTGGGTTCCTCAAATATAGAATCGTCGATACCGATCCTGATGGATCGAGCCTCGACGACGAAGTCAACCATCTTCAAACGGAATTATTCAACATTGCCGAGAGCTCCCGGTGTGCCGTCGAAGCCGACATTCGGGAGGTCAGCGGTCACCAACGATCATGGTGATCGCCAGCATCTTTCGTATTCACATGACCGTCGGCCTGGTACTTTCCCGAGGCCATGACATGAGTGGGTCTTCCAAGCACCGATTTGGCCCGGTAGGATTTGCAGGGGGCGCGGACAAGCGGATGAACAAACGGAATGATGCTGGAAAACTGCGCGCCTGCTGGGATTTAGCCGACCGTCGATAGGAACATAGCCCTGGTCGACGGCTTTCTGAAGGGCAAGAGTTTCGCCGACCTGGCTCAGGAACATGGCTTGTCGACAACGAGGGTGCGCCAAATCATCGAGAAGGCCGATCGGCTCGTGGGCGGCGGCATTCAGACCAAGACTGAAACGTCCAACGCCTCGCCTCGATCCGATTTCATGGTCGACTATCCCTATGTGTGCAAATTGGCCGAGAAGCACCGGCTGGGTAGCGTCACGCCGCATCATTCTTTGCGGAGCTGGAGCGCGCGGGATCGCCGGAGCGGCTGGTGAAAGCGGTTGCCGGGGCGCACGCCAACAACAACACGTGAGCTGGCGCCTCGTGTGGCAAAAGGAGAGGGCGAGAGCCCATGGCCTGCAATGAAGCGATCAAGCATTGCGATCGTGGAACCAAGCTGCCCAGTCGACCATCCGGACCGCGGCCTTCAATGCCAGCTCGCCTTGGAATCGGCCTTCCAGGAATTGGCTGAGCGCGCAGCGGAATCCGGCTGGACCGAGGAGATAGCCACGCGCTCCTCGAACTCGCCGGCGCGCGCCTCAGGAGCGACTCCGCCAATGACGAGACTGAGAGGACGATTAATCGTGCCAGGGCAACGAGAGAGCGGCAGGTTCAAGAAGCCTCGCCTGACCCGATAGGAACGTCGCTGCGCCAATAAAATTGGCGGTGAAGGCTGACCGCGGCCGAGTCGGGCAAGCGAGCGAAGTGCTGAAATAAGGGCGTGAGAATCCAAGACATCGTTTGTAGAGAGCATCGAGCTTCGCGAAATTGTGGTACAGGATCGACCGCAGGTGTTCTCGGAGCGCTCGCAGAACCCGGGATTCTTCCGCGGCACCCGCCAAGGCGAAGAACGGTCAGAGTTGCACGATAACGCTTAAAAGCGAGCCTTCCTCCGAAAGTCTGCGCGCGCAGTTCCACGGTCCGATGCGCTTTCATAGCTATTCCAATCGCCGCGCCCATTCTCTCCCGGATCAGGTCCAGCGGGTCTGCAGTGCATGCGCCCCCAAAGTGGACGCCATTGGGCCGGGTGAACCGGGCTCGATTGCGCGCCGAAGGCCCGTTCCAGGCCCGGAAATCCGGGTCCGTCAGGGCGAGCGCGTGCGGGTCGAGGTAGAGAACGGCCTTGCCGAGAAAACGACCGTGCACTGGCATCGCGTGCGTGTGCCACATGCCATGGATGGCGTGCCTCACCTCACGCAGAAGCCGATTGGAGCGGGCGAGCGCTTCGTCTACGAGTTCGACGCCGTCGACGTCGGCATCTGCTGGTATCACCCGCACCAGCGGAGCTTCGAACAGGTCGGGCGCGGACTTTATGGTCCGCTGATCATCGAGGAACCGAAGGCGGTGCGGGCCGATCGCGAGGTGACCTGGATGCTCGGTGACTGAGGGCTGACGAAATCTGGCGCAATCAGCGAGGATTTCGGCAACCGGCACGACATTCACCACAATGGCCGCGTCGGCAACACGGTTACCATCAATGGCCGCGTGCCGGATACCTTTGCGGTCAGAAAGGGCGAGCGCATCCGGCTGCGGCTGATCAACGCCGCCAATGCACGCATCTTCAGTCCCGACTTCACGGGTTTTCAGGCCGGCCGTCATCGCGCTCGACGGCCAGCCGGTGACGCCACACGCGCCGGAGGCGGGTGGTGCTGGGTCCCGCAATGCGCACCGATCTGATCCTCGACATGACGGGCAAGCCGGGCAGCCGGCTTTCGATCTTCGACCAGTTCTACGAGGGGCTGGAATATGAGCTCGTCGATC
>NZ_RZOI01000229.1:0-7927 GCF_004022645.1 Mesorhizobium sp. M4A.F.Ca.ET.020.02.1.1
CGAGCTCGGCGCGCCGCTGCTTCTCCTGCCAGACGAGGCGCTCATTGAGCTGCCCGGCGGCGTACTGTCGATCGACGCGGCCGTCGACGAGGCCGGACAGAACCGAGCCAACATAGGGGATGTCACGCACCGGCCCGAGCGGAACGCCCTCGTAGTACCCTACGACGACGCCGGCGACGACGATGGGCAGGCCGAAGCGGGAGGTCGCGAAGGCGAGGAAGGGACCGACATAGGGGATCGAGGCGAAGGCGATCATAGCTCTTGGTCCTCGTCGAAAGCGCGCAGCGCGATCGTCTGGCCGGCGCGAGCATGGGTGCAGTCGCTGAGGAACTGGATCTGACCGTCCGTCACGAACGAGTGGCACCTCAGCGGACGCGGCTCGATCTTCTCGCCGGCCATGACCCTGTCGTATTCCTCATCGGTGATCTTCTGGACGCCGGTCACCAAGACCGACGGCTGGAATGTTGGCCGATCGAAATTGCCGTTGAAGGTCCAGCTCGGGCCGATGACATGCGCTTCATCGCAGCCCGGGCACCAGAACATCAGCCGGCCGCCTTCGACGGTCCTGAGAACACCGCGTGCCGCCATATCAGCAGTCCCTCAGAACGCCGTGATGGAGAAAGCCGTGGAAGCCTGGCACGGCGATCGATCCTGCGCCGGCAGCGCAGGTTCTCCCGTTCTTGTCGACGTGCAGCGTGCCATCCTTGGGGTGGCCGTGGCGCACCCAGCAGAAATGCTCGTTGTCATCTGGCATCGTGCAGTTGCGGGCGCGAGTGTCGACGTGCCAGTCATGGTTGCCAGGCAGCTTCACTACGAGCGAGCGGTGGTCCGGCCCGACCATATGGGCACAGCCGGTTGGACCATCCTTCCGACGCTCCGAGATCCACCAGGCATCCCAGCAGCTTCCCACTGGAGCTTTGTCGAGGGTCGTCCGCTCGCCAGTCGCTTCGCAGACATAGACCTGCCGGCCGAACAGCTGGAAGGGATCATCGGCACCGAACGGCCGTCCGCAGGCGCTGCAGGATGTCGGCCATCGCGGGTCGTTTTCCGGCGGCTTGCGGTCTTCCCGCCCGCCATCGATGTAGCCGTCCTTGGTGTAAAGGATATCGGCCTCGCCGAGCTCGAACATGGCATTACAGAAACTGCCGGTCGACGTGCACTTATGCTTGTCGCTCGACGTGTACCGCCTAAGCCATTGGCGTTCGCGGTTGGTGGGCTCAAGCCACCGGATCTTGTACTCACTCATGCGAAATGCCTCGTGATGGCGAAGACGATCAGGAAGGCCACAGTCCCGGCCGCCCAGGGGAGAACCGTGCGGACGAGTTCGGTGAGGATCGGTTCCATCAAGGCATCCCCACCGCCTCGGCGAGCCGCTTCGCCTTGCGGTTCGCATACCAGCGGTAGCCCAGGCCGCCGATCGCGAGCAGCGCGCTGACGATGGTCAGGATGACGATGATCTTGCCGATCCACTCGCTGGCGTAGCTGAACGGCAGCAGCTGGTCCTGCAGGCTTTGAAGGGTGCCGGCGACGACGCCACCGCTGACGCCGGCGCCGGTGGCGACATCGGCCGGGGCAGTCATGGGCGCCGCCTCGGCGTCCTCTGCAAAGGCCTTGGCGCTGGCGCCATCATAGAAGTTGGCGACCTGCGGGGCGTCGTTCGTCGCCCAGGCCTGGCCGATTGAGCGGACCTCGGCGACGCGCGCCGACCAGCCTCGGCCAAATGTCGGCCAGGTCCTGAGGTGCCTCATGAAGGCGAGGCGCTGGTCGCAGATACGACCGATCAGGGCGTCGAGGTCGTTGACGGCATTGACGGCCGCGACGGTGGTAAGACCCATAGTGCCGTCGACGCGGCCTTTGTAGACCGGTCCCAGCGCGCGCTGCAGCCAGATGATCGACTGTTTCGGGCCAGAGTTCACGGCCCCATCGAAAAGCACGTAATCGACGCCGGCGGGAAGATCGTCACCCTTGACGGCATCCCAATACTGGCGGTCGTAGATGTCGGCGATCTCCTGGTTCGAGATCTGCTGCACCGATCTGGTACCGAGCCCCTTGCCGCGCCGGTAGGCGTCATAGACCCGCTGGGTGACACCTTTGTTCGTGGGGCCGCCGGGATCCTTAGGATGGTTCACGTAGCCGCCCTCGTGCGCGAGCACGCGGGACAGCGCTTCCTTTTCACGGGAAGATGCCATTGGACGGTCCTCTTGTTTGCCCTGTGGTGAAAAGCTATTGTCCCGGCGCGCCATCCGGGGGATTTGCATGCGCATAAGTAGTGAAGCCAGGCTCGCGTCGGCGGTCGCAATCATCACGGTCGGCTTTGTGCTTGCCGATATCTGGTGGTCCCGCAGCTCCAATATCAGCCTCGATCCTCGAAGCTGGATCGAGTTCGCCAAGGTGATGGCGTTGCTGGCCGTCGTGTTCGTCGTCATGAAGGCGATCGAGCACCGCCTGGAGGCCGATCGCTCAAAGCCTGGACGATCGATCAGGCATGCCGCCGAAAGCCTGCGCTGGGTGACGGTAAACGCCGCCCTGTTCATCCCGCTCGGCTTCGCGTCGGATCCTGGCCGCCCAACTGGTAGAAGCCGCGCCGTCCGCCGAGACGCCAATGCTGCCAGCAGTCGAGAAATAGCCGGCTATATCGACCTTGAGACGTAGGGCCATCAGCAGTTCGGCCAATGGCCATAGGTTCACGAGATAGTTAACCGCCGAAATCATCATGCTATTCAGCGACTTATCAGGACGACTGGCGGGCTGCCAAGTAAATCGAAGTTAACGAATTGCTAATTTTCCTTTGACTCCAAGAACCTACGGGAGAAGGATCAATGCGGGACCGGGGGATGAGCACCTACAGGGGCACCTCTGTCCGGGTTAGTAGGGTGTAAAGGGGAAATCACATGAAGAAGCTCATGAGCATGACCAAGGCGTTCCGTGACGACGAGAGCGGCGCGGCAATGGTCGAATATTCCATCCTCGTCGGCGTAATTGCCGCGCTGGCGATTCTGGCAATCCTTGCGATCGGTGGCTGGGTCACGGGCCGTTTTACCGGTCTCTGCACCGCTCTCAACGGCGGCCCTGGCACCTGCGACGCAGCCACCGGCACGGGCACTTGATCAAGTTTAAGCGCGCTGCCGTCGATTGAACCCGAACAGCGCGCTCGCCGACGACCTTAAATCGTTCGAGAGCTTCGGCGATCTTTGGTCAGAGGCAACGAAGGGCCGGCGTTTCATCGCGCCGGCCCTTTTTCATTTTCAAGCCGGCTGGATCGCGACTGCGGCCATCTGCGAGCCCGACGCGGTTCCCGAAAATGTCGATGTCACCGATTCCCCGGGCGTCGACGCCTTCGAGCCATGGATGCCGCGCATGTCGGTGCTGGAATTCGAGTTGTAGTCTTCGGTGATGTTGCTCAGCGAGCCAGTACCGCTGCCATTGTTGCAGAAAGCAAATAGCGCCGCGCCGCTTGCCGGAATCGTTATCGTCGCGCTGGTGGTTCCGGTCGACGTGGATGAAGCTGTTTGCGATGCCTCCGTGGCGCGGCAGACCACGATGGTTGCAGCGAGTCCGGTCCCGCTGAATGTCAGGACTACATTACCAGAGGTTGACGCCGAAATTGATGATCCGCTGCCTGCGTCAACAACCCACACCTCAGCATTGCGAACGGCTGCCGCGCCCTGCGCCCTGACCAGCCGCGTCGCACTGGCACCGCCAACCGTTACCGTGTCCAGCGTCCTCGTGCTGCTGAAGTGATCATAGGCGATCGAAATGAATAGAAGTCGATTGGCAGCAGTCGCACCAAACGACATGCTTGTTCCCGTGATCGTAGAGCCTGCCTGCTCTGGTGCCGTGAACGTGCTTACGGCAGCGATAGAAACTGGCGCGGCGGGAGCGCTAGAACCCCGTCTGGCACCAAAGCCACTGAGTTGGTTGACCATTAGCATGGGTCAATCATCCTTCAGCGCGTCGATGACATAGAGGACTTTCACGCCGTGCAGGCGTGCGTCGATCGCCATGGTGTCGGAACCATCGGAGGGATTTCGGTGGATGCGGAACTGCACCAGGTCGCCGGCAGAAGGGGAACCTGACACAGTGATGGCCGAACTTTCGGGCCCGACATAGAGATCGTTCGTCGTGCCCCCTGTGTCGGTCGAGGTCTGCGCGGTTCCGAAGGCGACGTCAAGAGTGTCGTCGTCAGAAATGGCGACGGCATCGAGGCCCCAAACCACGCCGAAATTGGTCGTGGTGGATGCGTGAGACCAGTACGGGATGAAGGTGATGGTGCCCTCGTTCCAGCTTTTCGGCATCGCGATGTCGAACTGGGCGAACTCCTGCGTTGACGCATCGAAGTCGAGCGTCGAAACCATGTTCTTGTTGCTCGACATTTCTGCGGTGCCCGATGTCGCGCCGTTGGTCGTCCGCGGCGTCATGGCTGCAGCCGGCATCCAGATCGTCTGCTTATTAATGTCGACAGCGAAAGACCGATCCGCCGAAAGGTCGCCGCCGCCAGTCAGGCCAGTGCCGGCCGTAAGCGATCGAGACGTAGGTACGGAGCCACCCGCCGAGGTCAGTTGAGCAAAGGCAAGCGAGGTCGAACCGACCGTGATCGGCGCGTTGGTCGAGCATGTCCATTGCGTGTCGGCATTGGCAGTGCCTTCACTAACGTAGCATGTTGCATTGACCAGTTCGGCGCCGGCATCGGCATCCGTCGCGCGAGTCGGGGCCCCGCTGGCATTGACAGTATAGATGCCGTTCTCAGCGCCGCTCGACTGGTTCTTGATGAGGATGCGGTCACCGGTGACCAGCGTCACACCGTCTATCGTGTCGCCATTCTCATAAGCCGTCGACAGCGTCCCATTGGCTGTCGTGGCAACGCGAACGGCCTGCTTCCAGGAAAGGCCCGCAACCTTACCGTCGACATAACCTTTGACGGCCTGCTCGGTCGGCAGGTTGCCGTTGGAGTTCCCGGCCAGCGTGGCGTCGGTCGAGATCGCGACGCCGCTATCTTGGATGACCTTGCCGGTGGTGCCGCTGAACGTCGCGACGTGGCCGCTGGTCGAACTGCCGGGACCGGTTACGTCGCCGAGGCCGCCGCTGGTACTCGTAAGCGCCCAAACGGAGCCGTCGTAGTAATAGTAGGCGTCCTCGTCGGCGGCATAGGCCTGCTGGCCGGGCAGCGCTGGAATGATCTTCCACGCCGAATTGTAGTAGAGAGCGACCTGCTTGTTGTGCCCCGACCACGCACCGCTACCCGCCGTGCCGATGACGTAGATGTCACCTTCGGCCGGCGATCCGGGAGGCGCGTTGTCGCCAACAGAAACGGCGCCGAACTGGCCGACGCCAGCCTCGAGCATGGCGATCGCCTCATTGATGGTGACCGAACGATCGACCTGGCTCGTGGCAAGCTCGGTAATACCAAGACGGTTTGAGGTGGTCATGCCGCTTCTCGCATTTCGATGCCATCGCCGTAAATCGCCGAAACCTGCGCGACGCCGAATTCAAGGGACGTCTGGGGGGAGCCGAAATCGGTCGTCTGATCGGCTGCGGTGTAGGTATAGGTGCTCGTCGTGGCGTCGTAGCTGTTCACCAGCACGCCCATCCCGTCGTAGATGTTGACGACATAGGCCTCGCTGGTCTCGCTCATCGGCGGGTCTTCCGGGCCGCTTTCCGGCCATGCTTGGCCAAGGCGATCGCGGCGCCGCCAGGTCAGGATCCAGTCGCCCGTTCCATCATCGAGCACTGCGCTGGCGAGCTGTGGAGACCAAGGCCGCAGGGCCTTGCCCATGTTGGTGAAGGTGACGGCGCCGGTGGAGTCGAACACGGTTGACGTCGGCACCGCGACATAGATGCGCGACAGCGTGCGATCGCCATCGGCCGGCCTCGTCATCGCCTGGTCGTCGAGGTGATAGACGGTGGCGCCGGCCGCATGCCCAGCCATGGCGAACTCGGTGCCCTTCAAGCCGCGCAGCAGCGTCGACAACGTCCAGGTGCCATCGAGATTGTCGACCACCGAGGCGGCGCGAATATACTCCCACTCGCCCGACGGGTTCCTGACCGCAAAACCGTTGGTCGTCTCACTGCCCAGCAGCGCTTCCTCGCTCACGCTGTCCGGTGCGGCGCCGACCGGCACAGCGATGTTGAAGACGCTCACGCGGTCCCAAGCGCCAGGATGCGGCCGATCGGGAAGGGCATCGATCGCGATGCCGCGGATCATGCCGTTGGTGAGGCCGGCCCACGGCGCGTAGGTGCTGCCGCCATCCTCGGAGCGATAGATGGAAGCGGAACGGAAGTTGCCCTGCGAGATCACGGCGACCCCGGCATAGAAGCCGTCATTGTCATCGGCCGAGCGCAGAAGATGCCCGTCGATCAGGACCGGCGTGACATCGGCCGGCCCGAGCAGCGTATCGATGACATAGGGTATCGACTGGCCGACGGCTTCGGACGTGAAGGAATCGCCGCGCTTGCGAAACTCCATCTCGACGACATGGTCGCCCGACATCTTGGTCACCACGGCCTTGGCGGTGCGGGTGTCGTCGAGCGGCACGTTGACTACCAGGCCGGGATGCAGGTCCATGTGCTTGGCGCTGGTCGTCGTCTTGTAGACGATCGCGGCATCGCGCAAGGCATTGAAGAGGATGTCGGCGACCTTGGCCGCATCGTCATCGGTCAGCACCTGGGCGGTGGAGAATTCCATCGTGCGGTTGCGGCGCACCTTGATCGGGGCGCCGGTCTCGTCGGCCTGCGACGGCTCGTCGCTGAACTTCGGATCATCCTTGGTAGTGCCGGCCTGGGCGCCGATACGATAGACGGCATCGTAGCTCGGGTAGGTGATGATCATCTGCTCGGGCATGTCGAGCGCGGCCGGATATTCCTCGCTGATCTGCACCGGATCAGGTTCGGAATTCAGAGCCATGCCGGTCTCGGCGAAGGCGATGGTTCGAACAGCCGCGGTCTGCCGAGGGAAGAACTTTTGCACGCCGTCCACCTGGGCGAAGTCGACGAAGTTGACGCGGGTCAGATCCTCGATGATGCCGCGCGGCGGCGTTCCGCTGCGGTCGCCGTAGCCGTAAATCTGGGTCGTGATCGCGGAGACGTCGGAATCGAGGCCAGCCAGCAGACATTCAGCCTCAAGGACGTCAGCGAGATCGACCGGCAAGCGCTGCGCGCGCGGCAGATACCAGATCATCGGAACGACGTCGGTACCGGTGGTGATCGCTGCCTGCCATGTCTGGTTGAAGCCGAGGAAGTAGTATTGCGTCTCGGTGGTGTGCAGCCAGGTCGTCGTGCTGGCGTCGATGCGCTGGACCTCAGAGAGATCGGACACCCTGTAGATGACGATGTCGTTGCGATCGGTGCCACTGCCGATCTTGAGGCCAATCTGATCGGAGGCCACCTTCAGGCGCGTCGACATCAGCGGATCGGTATAGGGAACGCCGCCGGAGAAGCTGTTGACCTTCGATCGCAACAGCGTCGAGAGATCCGGAGTATAGACGTAGATGCTGCCGTTGACCGTCACGATGATGACGGAATCGCTCTCCTCGTCGTAGAAGGCTGTCCTGGCAAAGGTATCGAGCGCCGACAGCGTGACCTTGCTTGCCGATACGCCGACCGAATCCCACGAGATGACGACGATGATCTTGCTGGGATCGAAGACCCAGTCGGTGCAGCCGTAGAGGCGGGTCGGCGAGGCGCTGAGCGACTTGGTCTCATAGGTGCCACCAAGGGCGACGCTATAGACAACGCTATAGCCGGTGCCGATGCTGGAGAGCATCGTCAGCGTGCCGCCGGAGCCGTAGACGAACAGATAATTGACGCCGCCGAAGCTGATGTCGTCCATCGACGTCCAGATCACCGGAACCGCTGGCCCGACGCCGGAGATGTCCGCCTCGAATGCACCGGTGGCGGCATCAAAGACGCGCATCCCTGGTTGGCTTTGGTA
>NZ_RZOI01000022.1:0-21009 GCF_004022645.1 Mesorhizobium sp. M4A.F.Ca.ET.020.02.1.1
GTTGCCGATCTCACCGTGGGCTCGGGCCTGCATTTCACTGAGGCCGGCCGCATCAGCCTCGACGAGCTGGACGAGCCGCTGCCGGTGGTGCAGGCGACCTCGGAACAGCATCTGGAGCCGGCCTGCCGGCCGAAGGCCAGGCCAGCAGAGTCGGCGACGCTGACGGCGCGGGAAAGCGAGGTGGTGAACCTGATCGCCGACGGCAAGAGCAACGCCGCGATCGCCGCAGAGCTCAGCCTCAGCGAACACACGGTCAAGCGTCACGTCGCCAACATCCTGCTCAAGCTCGACCTGCCGTCGCGGGCGGCGGCGGCGGCGTTTTCGGCCAGGCACACTGGCCCGGACGGGCCATGAGAGCCATGGCGCTTTTGGGCGAAGCGGCTCGGCGCGGCAGAGCGCTAGGATTTTCTCCATGCAGGACAGGCGGATTTCGCCGCGAAGCACCTGCCAATGGAGGATGAGATGGAGAAGTCGAACCGGACATTCAAATCGCTGGTGATCGCGGCAGGCATTGGCGCGGTCTTCACTCTTGCTCCCGCCAAAGCCGAAGACGCCTCGGCCACCGCTGCCTACAAGGACATCCAGGCGACGCTCGGTTCAGTGCCCGACATGTTCAAGACGCTGCCCGATGTGGCGGTTGCCGGCGCCTGGGCCGAGATCAAGGGCGTGCAGCTCAATCCCAACACCGCGCTCGACGGCAAGACCAAGGAACTGATGGGCCTTGCGGTGGCCTCGCAGATTCCGTGCCAGTACTGCATCTACTTCCACACCGAGGCGGCCAAGCTCAACGGCGCGACCGACGAGGAGATCAAGGAGGCGATCGCGATGGCGGCCATCGTGCGCCACTGGTCGACGATCCTCAGCGGCAGCCAGGTCGATCTCGCCTCCTTCAAGAAGCAGACCGACGACCTGTTCGCCGCCGTCAAGGCGAAGTCGCAATGAGGAAATGCGCCTGCCCGGCGCTGGTGCCGGGCAGCGCTCCGATCAATCGAACGTCCCGCCTGACGGCGGGCCATGGAGGAGAAAATGCTGACCAAAACTCAACTGGTGGACGGCGCTGCGATCAAGAAGGCAATCGAAGGCCGCGACGGCAAGCTGCTGGCGAGCTTCTACACCGACGACGCGCTGGTGCGGGTGATCGACCGCAACAATCCGCCGAGCAAGCCGCGCGAAATCCGCGGCCGCGCGGCGATCACCACCTTCTGGGACGACATCTGCAGCCGGGCGATGACCCATAAGGTCGACACCACCATCGCCGATGGCGCCAACCTCGCCTTCACCCAGGCCTGCGCCTATCCGGACGGCACCAAGGTGTTCTGCGGCGATGCTGGAGCTGAAGAACGGCCAGATCGCGAGGCAGACCGTCGTGCAGGCCTGGGACGAGTAGGTGAACTGCGGATAATTCAACAGCGGAGCCTGTCCATCCCGATCGAAGCGGGAGGGGCTCCATTCCAGTGTCGGAGCATGATCCTTTCCGAACCGGATTGCGTTTTTCGCGATCATGCTCGGGCCGCAACCTCGGAGGAGAACGACGATGTTCAGCGCCAGATGGCAGATCGACGCCAAGTTCGGTCACAAGCAGACCGTGCTCGACATGATGCGGCAATGGGAGCGCGAGGTCGGATCGCAGGTCGGCATCGCCGATTTGAAGTTCCAGATCATGACCGGATCGATCGGTGCGCATGAATCGCGGATCGAGTCGCACCACGAGGTCGAAAGCCTGGCCCAGCTGGAGGCATTCTTCGCCAAGCTCGGCAAGATCGAGGCGCATGCCAAATGGGGCAAGGCGATGGAGCCCTTTGTCGTATCGGGCACCAATGTCTGGCAGATCTTCCGGATCGTCGAGTAGCCGCGCTGGCCCCCAATTAGATGCCTGTCGCCCAGAGCCGCTCACGGTTTTTGGGCGACAGGTGTCGGTTAGCTCTTGCGGCCGAAACTCGTGCGCTGACCCGAAAGACGTGCTTCCCGCGCCAGCCCTGCGGCCGCCTGGCGGCCTGCCGGGCCCTGATTGTTCAAGGTAGCCTGTTTGGCCAATGCCGCAGCGATCATGGCGTCCGCCTGGCGCGCGCGCTCGGAGGCGTTGTCTCCCGGCAAGCCTGCGGCCGCCACATTCGCGGACGACGGACGCGGGCGCCTGAACGCGAGGAACAGGAGCAGGGCGCCGAGCGCCGCCGCACCAACGGCCAGCATGACACGCGTTCCGGTCATGCCGGCCCGTTCGACCTGGGTCGCCTTCGCCGGATTCTGAACAACCACGAGCTTGTCGCCTACCTGCGGCTCACGCCCCCCGCTCTTGTTCAAGTCCATGGTCGCCTCGACGGCGTCCGCGCCGGCGCCGACACGCAAGGTGCCGGTGAATTTCTGTTTCACCGTCCATTCCTTGTCGGCATGGACCGACTTGAATGCTTCAACCAATTCGCATGGGATCGAGGCGCTGCTGACCGTCTTGTAGACGATCCTGTGCTGGGTCGATTCCATCAGGCATTCGACCGTGACCGCCGTGATCTCGGCCGGCACTTGCGGCCAGCCGCTCTTGGCGATGATGTCCCTGGCACAGAAGAAGGCAACCAGCAGGCAGAAGCCGCCGATCATTGTCAGCTTGATCTTCGAGACAGTCATGCGCGAACCCCCGCTGTGCGGTTTCCCGCCGGCAAAGCTGCTCGCACAGGTTGAATATTCAGTAAATCTGCCGTCTGTCGCCATGTGGCGACAGTTCAACAGGATTAACAGACAGCAACCGGTTAGGTGAATACTTTAAGGATGGCGGCCCCCCTCCATCCTTACTTCCGAACGCTTCTGAGGTTAGGCGCTAGCCATACGCCACCATCACATGGCGGACGGCGGTGTAGTCCTCCAACGCGTAGAGCGACATGTCCTTGCCGTAGCCGGACTGCTTCAGCCCACCATGCGGCATCTCGTTGGTCAGCATGAAGTGGGTGTTGATCCAGGTGCAGCCATATTGCAGGCGGGCGGCGGTCGCCATGGCGCGCGAGACATCCTTGGTCCACACCGACGAGGCAAGGCCGTAGTCGCTGTCATTGGCCCAGTTTACCGCTTCGTCGACTTCCGAGAAGCGGGTGATCGAGACGACCGGGCCGAACACCTCGCGGCGCACGATCTCGTCCTCCTGCAGCGCGCCGGCAACGACCGTCGGCTGGTAGTAGAAACCCGAGCCCTCGCCCGGCTTGCCGCCTGTGGTGATCTCGATGTGCTTCAGCTCCGAGGCGCGCTCGACGAAGCTCGACACGCGGTCGCGCTGGCGGCGCGAAATCAGCGGGCCGATCTCGTTTTCGGTATCGTCGGGGCGGTTGTACCTGATGGTCGAGACGGCTGAGGAGAGATCGGCGACCAGTCTTTCGTAGACCTTCTTGCCGGCGTAGATGCGGCAGGCGGCTGTGCAGTCCTGGCCGGCATTATAATAGCCGAAGGCGCGCAGGCCGTTGACCACCGCGCCGAGATCGGCGTCGTCGAAAACGATGACAGGCGCCTTGCCGCCGAGTTCCAGATGCGTGCGCTTGACCGACTTGGCGGCCGCCTGCAGCACCTTCTTGCCGGTGGCGACGTCGCCGGTGATCGAGATCATGTTGACCTTGGCATGGTTGATCAGTGTGTTGCCGACACTTTCGCCGCGGCCGAGCACGACGTTGACCACGCCTTCCGGCAGGATCTCGGCGAGAATCCTGGCCAGCTTCAGCGCCGTCAGCGGCGTCTGCTCGGACGGCTTGAAGACGACGGTGTTGCCGCCGCCGATCGCCGGCGCCAGCTTCCAGGCCATCATCATTAGCGGGTAGTTCCATGGCGCGATGGAGGCGACGACGCCGATCGGGTCGCGCCTGACCATCGAGGTGTGACCGGGCAGGTATTCGCCGGCGACCTGGCCGGGCATGGAGCGGACGGCACCGGCAAAGAAGCGGTAGCAGTCGACGATCGCCGGGATCTCGTCATTGAGCACGGCGTTGATCGGCTTGCCGCAGTTCAGCGCCTCCAGTGCTGCAAATTCCTTGGCCTCGGCCTCAATGCGGTCGGCAATCCTCAAGAGGTAGCCGGAGCGCTGCGCCGGCGTGGTGCGCGACCAACTGACGAACGCCTGCTCGGCGGCACTGACAGCCGCCTCGATCTGCGCCGGGCTGGCTTCAGGCAGGTTGAGAATGGTCGCCCCGTTCTTCGGATTGAGGATCGGCTCCTCGGTCTCGGCGCCCTTCTCGAAGGTCGAGCCGATCAGCATCTGGGTGTCCATAAGATTTCTCCTTGATCAGGAGCGAGTAGCGAATAGCGAGTAGCGAATAGGGTTGGCGGTCGACTTTTCCCTTATTCGCTATTGGCTATTCCCTATTCGCTGTTCTTCATTTGCCCGAACCAGCGATCTGGTCGCCGTCGCGGGTCAGGTAATAGGCAAAGAGGATCGGCAGCAGCGTCACCAGAACCACGACCATGGCCACGACATTGGTGACCGGGCGCTGGCGCGGGCGGATCAGTTCCTCAAGCATCCAGATCGGCACGGTCTGCTGCTGGCCGGCGGTGAAGGTGGTGACGATGACCTCGTCGAAGGACAGCGCGAAGGCGAGCATGCCGCCGGCAAGCAGCGCGGTGGCGATGTTGGGCAGCACGACATGCCTGAAGGTCTGAAAGCCGTCGGCGCCGAGGTCCATCGAGGCCTCGATCATGGAGCCGGAGGTGCGGCGGAAGCGCGCGACGGCATTGTTATAGACGACGACCACGCAGAAGGTGGCGTGGCCGAGCACGATCGTCCAGAACGAGAACGGGATGTCGGCCAGCGCGAAGGCCGAGCGCAGCGCGATGCCGGTGATGATGCCGGGCAGCGCGATCGGCAGGATGACCAGCAAAGAGATGGTCTCGCGGCCGAAGAAGCGCGCGCGCGAGACGGCGGCGGCGCAGAGCGTGCCCAGCACCAGCGCGATCGCCGTCGAGATGGCGGCGACGCGGATCGACAGCGACAGCGCCTCCCACACATCCGGCCGGTTCCAGGTGACGGCGAACCATTGCGTGGTCAGCCCCGGCGGCGGCCAGACGAAGCTCTTCTCCTCGGTCGTGAAGGCATAGACGAAGATCAGCAGGATCGGCAGGTGCAGGAAGAGCAGGCCGAAGGCGGCGGCGATCTTCAGGCCGAGCGGGGCGGAAGGCGAGCCGTCAGAGCGCATCGAAGGCCCCCATGCGCTTGGCGCCCCAGAGGTAGAAGCCCATGATGACGATGGGCACCACGGTGAAGGCGGCGGCGAGCGGGATGTTGCCGGCCGTGCCCTGTTGCGAATAGACGGCCTGGCCGATGAACAGGCGCGAGGTGCCGATGATCTGCGGGATGATGTAGTCGCCCAGTGTCAGCGAGAAGGTGAAGATCGAGCCGGCGACGATGCCGGGCAGCGCCAGCGGGAACAGCACGTTGCGGAAGGTCTGGCCGGGCGAGGCGCCGAGGTCGGACGAGGCCTCGACCAGATTGCCCGGCACGCGCTCGAGCGCCGCCTGGACGGGCAGGATCATGAACGGCAGCCAGACATAGACGAAGGCGATGAAGGTGCCCGTAAAGGAGACCGACAGCGAATTGCCGCCGACGACGGGCAGCGCCAGCCAGGCGTCGAGCAGCCACAACAGGTTCAGCTTGCCGAGCAGCCAGGTGAGGATGCCTTCCTTAGCGAGGATGAGCTTCCAGGCATAGACCTTGACCAGGTAGCTCGACCACAGCGGCAGCATGACGCCAAGATAGAACAGCGCCTTCCAGCGGCCGCGCGCATAGCGCGCCGCGTAGTAGGCGATGGGGAAGGCGATGATCGCCGAGGCGAGCGTGACGAGGGCCGCCATCGTCACCGTGCGCAGGATGATGTCGAGATTGGCGGCCTGGAACAGGTCGCCATAGGTCTTCAGCGTGAACTCGCGGTTGATGAGGCCGGAGAACTCGTCGATGGAGAAAAAACTTTGCGCCAGCAGGGCGAACAGCGAGCCGACGTAGACGATGCCGAGCCACAGCACTGGCGGCAGCAGCATGAGCAGCAGCAACAGCTTCGGCCGGCGCCAGAAGAGGTCGGACAGCGCGCCGCGCGGCCCGCCGCTGCCTGGCAGGATGGCGGGGGCAACCTTCGACGGTATCGTCGCCTCGATGCTCATGCCGGCTCATCCATCAAGTGCAGTTGATCGCGGTTGAAGGTGAGCATGACGGCTTCGCCTTCCACCGGCAGCGCGACGCCCGCGGGCACCACGGCGTGCAGCCGCAAGCCGTCGGCATCGAGCGCCAGCCTGGTGGTCGCGCCGAGATAGTTGGTCGAGACCAGGCGGGCGGCAACGCCGTCGCCGCTCGCCTCGCGCGCGATACGGATGGATTCGGGGCGCAGACTGCCCCAGCGACGCTGGCCGGAATAGCGCTGGACGAAATCCGGCGGCAGCACGTTGGAGGAGCCTACGAAATCAGCGACGAAGCGCGTCTTCGGGCGCTGGTAGATGTCTTCCGGGGTGCCGATCTGCATGATCTTGCCGTCGTTGAACACGGCGACCCGATCGGCCATCGACAGCGCCTCGCCCTGATCGTGGGTGACGAAGACAAAGGTGATGCCGAGCACTTTCTGCAGCGACTTCAATTCCTCCTGCATGTTCTCGCGCAGCTTGAGGTCGAGCGCGCCGAGCGGCTCGTCGAGCAGCAGCACCTTGGGCTGGTTGACGAGCGCGCGGGCGAGCGCAACGCGCTGGCGCTGGCCGCCGGAGAGTTGGCCTGGACGGCGGCCGCCGTAGCCCGGAAGCCTGACCAGCGACAGCGCCTCTTCCGCCGCCCTGTGCCGTTGCGGCTTGCCGACGCCCTTGACCATCAGCCCGTAGGCGACGTTGTCGAGCACGTTGAGATGCGGAAACAGCGCATAGTCCTGGAAGACGGTGTTGACGTTGCGCCGATAGGGTGGAACGCCCTCAGCGCGCTCGCCGAAGATCGAGATCGAGCCCGACGTCGGCTGCTCGAAACCGGCAATCAGGCGCAGGCAAGTTGTCTTGCCGGAGCCCGACGGGCCAAGCATGGCGAAGAACTCGCCAGGCGCGATGTCGAGATCGACGGCGTCGACGGCGCGAACGCTGCCGAAATGGCGGGAGACTTTTTGAAAGGATACGGCCGAGGTCATGAGTTGTCAGTCTTTAGCCGGTTTGTCTTTGGTCGAAATCGCTCTCGCCGCCAGCAAGCGGGCAGCGCGAATGCTACGGCACTTCACCTCCCCCTCAACGAGGAGGTCGCGGGGAAGCCGCGGGCGGAGTGGTAGCGGGGAACCTGCCCGGCCAAACCACCCCGACGCTGCGCGTCGTCCCTCCCGCACTGGGAGGGCAAGAACTCACCGTCCGCCGATGACGCCGATATAGTCCGACACCCAGCGGTAATAGGGCACGCACTGGTCGTTCTCGCTGGCGCATTTCGACACCGGCGTCTTCCAGAACTTGATCTTGTCGAAATTGTCGTAGCCGTTGGTCTTGCAGCCTTCCTCGCCGAGCAGCTCGTTGCCCTTGCAGGCGGCCGGCACCACCGGGAGCGAGCCGAACCAGGCGGAGACATCGCCCTGCACCTTAGGCGAGAGCGAGTGCTCGATCCACATATAGGCGCAGTTCGGATGGGCGGCGTCGGCCTCCATCATGGTGGTGTCGGCCCAGCCGGTGACGCCCTCCTCGGGAATGGTCGAGGAGACCGGCTTCTTGGCGGCGACCAGCGTGTTGACCTGGTACGGCCACGAGCCCGAGGCGACCACGCCCTCGTTCTGGAAGTCGTCGACCTGGATCGCGGCATCGTGCCAGTAGCGGCCGACCAGCGTGCGCTGGACGCGCAGCAGGTCGAGCGCCGCCTTGTACTGGTCCTCGGTCAGCTCGTAGGGATCCTTGATGCCGAGTTCCGGCTTGTGGAACATGAGGTAGTTGGCGGCATCCGCGATGTGGATCGGACCATCATAGGCCTGGACGCGGCCCTTGTTCGACTTGCCGTCGGGCAGGTTCATCTCCTCGAAGACGACATTCCAGCTCTTGGGCGCTTCCTTGAAGACGTCGGTGTTGTACATCAGCACGTTCGGGCCCCATTGATAGGGAACGCCGTAGTGCACCTTGTCGACCGTGAACCAGGGGGCGTCCTTCAGCCGGTCGTCGACGCTCTTCCAGCTCGGGACGAGATCGGTGTTGATCGGCTGGACGCGCTTGCCGGCGACGAGGCGCAACGAAGCATCGCCCGACGCGGTGACGAGGTCGAAGCCGCCCTCGTTCATCAACGAGACCATCTCGTCCGACGTGTTGGCGGTCTTGACGTTGACCTTGCAGCCGCTCTCCTTCTCGAAAGCGGTCACCCAGTCATAACCCTTGTCGGTTTCGCCGCGCTCGATATAGCCCGGCCAGGCGACGATGTTGACCTCGCCCTCGCCCTTGCCGAGCTCCTTGACCTGGGCGATGGCCTGGCCGGAGAAGGTCAGCGCGACCGTCAATGCAGTGCACGACTTCAGGAATGAATTCATCATCGATCTCCCATTTTGGCGCATGTCTCCGATAAGATCATGCGCACCCTCAAAACATTGAAGCGTCCACCAACCAGGAAAATGGGCGGCGCTCCAAGGGGCCGCACTCAGCGGCGGCTTTTGGTTCCCTAACCGGAGGTTGCTGCGAAATTCCAGGTTTCGCAAATTCATTTATCAGAAAGGCGATATCGGTTTTTCCGATGGCTAAAGGCGGCCAGCTCGTCACGGACGCTGGCGGACCATGCGCTGCGACTGGGCAAGGCCGATGAAGTCGCGCGCGGCCTGCGGCAGGCTGGAGCCGCGGCGCCAGACCATGCCGACCTGGACCACCGGCAAGGCGCCGGAAATATCGCGCGACTCGATGCGGTCGCCTTCCAGCGACCATGGCCGGTAGACAAGGTCGGGCAGCAGCGCCACGCCGGCGCCGGTGGCGACGAGGCTGCGCACCGCCTCGACCGAACGGGTGCGGAAGGCGACATGCGGCCTGGCGCCGAGCGCCGCGAGCAGCTTGCCGGTGTTCTCCTCGATCTCGTCGACGGTCAGCATGATCAGCGGCTCCGACACGATGTCGCTAAGATCGATAATGTCGGCGCTGGCGAGTTTGTGGCTGAGCGGCACCCACAGGCGATAGGCCGAGACCTCGAGGATTTCCGACTGCAGCGCGGTGCGGTCGCGCAGGTTCGAGGTGACCATGACGGCGATGTCGAGCTTGCCGCCGATCAAAAGGTGCTCGAGATAGTCGCCATTGTCCTCGATGGCCGAGACCTCGACACCGGGATAGGCGCGACGGTAGCGGGCGAGAAGATCGGACAGCACATAGCCGGCGACCAGCGAGGTGACGCCGAGCTGGAGGCGGCCGCCGGTCACCAGCTGGTCGCCGAAGAAGGCGCGGCGGGCGTCCGACACATCGGCGAGGATCTTGGTCGCGTGGCGCAGGAACTGGTGGCCCTTGTGGGTGATGTTGAGGCCGCGCGGATGGCGCTCGAACAGTTCGACGCCGAGGTCGCTTTCCAGTTCCTTGATCGCCTCAGTGACCGAGGATTGGGAGATGGAGAGGTTCTGCGCGGCGCCGGACACGGTGCCCTGCTCGGCGACGGCGACGAAGAACTGCAGCTGGCGGATGGTGAAAGCCATGGCGGGACTAAACACTGGCGAGGCGCGGAAGGAAAGCGGGCCGCTGTCCGGCCCACAGCACACTGTCTTGGCCTTACCGGCTCTCGTCCTCGCCGGCCGCAACGCTGATTCGCGCGCCGGCCTCGGCGAGCGCCGCGGCGATGTCGCGCGGCGGCGTCCGGTCGGTGGCGAGTTCGGAGAAGCCGTCGAAGCCGCAGACCCGGACCAGCCCCTGGCGGCCGAACTTGCTTTGATCGGTGATCACCACAGAGCGCTGGCCGCGCGACAGCACCATGCGGGCGAATTCCGCTTCTTCCAGATCGTAGTCCATCAGGCCGGCGACGGCGTCGACCGCGCCGATGGAGATCACCGCATGGCTGACGGAGAAGCGGCTGACGAAGTCGATGGCCGAGACGCCGAAGGCGGCGCCGGAATCACTGCGCAACTCGCCGCCGGCCATGTAGACCTTGTTGCCGTTGACGGTGGCCAGCGTGCGGGCGATGTCGGACGAATTGGTGACGACGGTAAGACGCCGGTGGCCCAAAAGTTCGCGAGCGAGGAACGAGGTGGTCGTGCCGGTGTCGAGCATGACAGACTCGCCGTCGCGGATTGTGGCGGCGACCATGCGGGCGATGGCACGCTTGGCGTCGGCATTCTCGCGCATGCGCCGCTCGAACGGCGCCTCGCCGGCCATCGCCGACAGGCTGACGGCGCCATGCATCTTCAGGATCGACCCGTCATGGGTGAGCGGTTTGACATCGCGGCGAACGGTCTCCAGCGAGACTCCCAGCCGGTCGGCCAGGCTCGCGATGGTAATGGTGCCCTCCTCGTTCAGGAGCCGCAGGATCTCGCCATGCCGTTTCGAATGGATCATATATGGGTTTCCAGGATTTTGACCGATTCTAGGGCAATCCTGCCGTTTTTAAAGGAAATGCTCATATTTTCGGGCAAAACACCCAAAAAAAGTCACAGCTTTTGATTGACAGCCGATCAACACTGGCGTGAGATCAAGGGCATGACAGGCTCGGAACTGCCAAATCGGGGCAGAACCGCAATTGACCGGCCAGACAGCCCGGAATGGGCCTGGCGCAAGGAATTTTCAGATCCGCGGGGGCGGATGCCGGGATCACAAACCTGGCCAAGGGGCTCGTCGGTGCGGTGCGGGATACCGGTCCTGGCGTCCCGCACCGACGAGAATTTTGCATTACCAATCTCCATCGCGCGCTGTCTGCGGCGGTTTGTCGAAGCGCCGCCGAACCAGGGATAGACCGTGACCATTGAAGACCGCATCCGCGCCCTGCCCTGCTGGACCGGCACGATCGACATTGAGCCGCTGCCGGGAGGACTGAGCAATGCCAACTATCTGGTCAAGGATGGGTCCGGCCGGCATGTCGTGCGCTTCGGCCAGGATTTTCCGTTCCACCACGTCTTTCGCGAGCGCGAGGTGATGACCTCGCGCGCGGCGCATGCCGCGGGCTTCGCGCCGGCGGTGCGCTACTCCGAGCCGGGCATCATGGTGACGCAGTATCTCGGTGCCAGGACCTATACGGGCGAGGACGTGCGCGCCAATATCGGCCGCGTCGCGGCACTGATGCGCGGCTTCCACCGCGAAATGCCTAGCCATATTTCCGGCGCCGGGTTCATGTTCTGGGTGTTCCACGTCATCCGCGACTATGCGCGCACGCTGGAGGACGGCGGCAGCCGCAAACGCGACGAGTTGCCCCGCTACCTGGCGCTGGCAGACGAGCTGGAGCGGGCGCAGAAGTTGCTGCCGATCGTCTTCGGCCACAACGATCTTTTGCCGGCCAATATTCTCGACGACGGCAGCCGTCTGTGGCTGATCGACTTCGAGTATGCCGGCTTCAACACGGCGATGTTCGACCTTGCGGGCGCCGCCTCGAATGCCGGGCTTAGCGACGACGAATCCTTCGCCCTGCTCACCGCCTATTTCATGAAGGAGCCGGACGACGCGATCCGCCGCTCGCACGCCGCCATGCAGTGCGCCTCGCTGCTGCGCGAGGCGATGTGGAGCATGGTCTCCGAGCTCTATCTCGACGCGCCCGGCATCGACTACGTCGCCTACACCGAGGAAAACCTGACGCGGCTGGCGACGGCGCTGGAAAGCTACCAAACGAAATACGGAAGGCTGACCCCATGAGCCTGCCCGGCCACGCCGGAATCGTCGTCATCGGCGGCGGCATCATCGGTTGCTCGACGGCCTATCATCTGGCGCGCGACCACAAAGCAGATGTCGTGCTTCTGGAGCAGGGCAAGCTGACGTCGGGCTCGACCTGGCACGCGGCCGGGCTGGTCGGCCAGCTGCGTTCGTCGGCCTCGATCACGCGTGTGCTGAAATACTCCGTCGAGCTCTACAAGGGACTGGAGGCCGAGACCGGACTCGCCACCGGCTGGAAGATGACCGGGTGCCTCAGGCTGGCCACCAATGCCGACCGCTGGACCGAGTTCAAGCGGCTGGCGACGACGGCGAAGAGCTTCGGCATGGACATGCAATTGCTGTCGCCGGACGAGGTGAAAAAGATGTGGCCGCTGATGGAGACCGGCGACCTCGTCGGCGCCTCCTGGCTGCCGACCGACGGGCAGGCGAGTCCCTCCGACATCACCCAGTCGCTGGCCAAGGGCGCGCGCATACATGGCGCGAAACTGTTCGAGGAGGTGCGCGTCACCGGCTTCGACATGAAGGACGGCCGCATCACCGCGGTGAAGACCGACAAGGGCGACATCGCCTGCGACAAGGTGGTGAACTGCGCCGGCCAGTGGGCCCGCCAGGTCGGCGCGATGGCCGGCATCAACGTGCCGCTGCAGCCGGTCAAGCACCAGTACATCATCACCGAAAAGATCGAGGGGCTGGCGACCGACGCGCCGACGATACGCGACCCCGACCGCCGCACCTATTTCAAGGAAGAGGTCGGCGGGCTGGTGATGGGCGGCTATGAGCCGAACCCGCAAGCCTGGACGACAGGCGACGTTCCCAATGACTGGGAATTCCGGCTGTTCGACGACGACTACGATCATTTCGAGCAGCATATGGCGCAGGCGATCGAGCGTGTGCCGGCATTGGCCCATGCCGGCGTCAAGCAGATGATCAATGGGCCGGAAAGCTTCACTCCGGACGGCAATTTCATCCTCGGCGCGGCACCCGAATGCGCCAACATGTTCGTCGGCGCCGGCTTCAACGCCTTCGGCATCGCGTCGGGCGGCGGCGCCGGCTGGGTGCTGGCGCAATGGGTGGTCGACGGCGAGGCACCGCTCGACCTCTGGGTGGTCGACATCAGGCGCTTTTCCAACCTGCACCGCGATCGGCAATGGGTGTGCGACCGCACGCTGGAAGCCTACGGCAAGCACTACACGATCGGCTTTCCGCATGAGGAATATCTGTCGGGCCGGCCGCGCATCGTCTCGCCGCTCTATGAGCGGCTGAGGCAGCACCGCGCCGTGTTCGGCTCGAAGCTCGGCTGGGAGCGGCCGAACTGGTTCGCGCCCGACCCTGTGGAGCCGCAGGACATTTACACCATGGGCCGGCAGAACTGGTTCCCGGCGGTCGGCGAGGAACATCGGCATGTGCGCGAGAAGGTTGGCATCTTCGACCAGTCGTCCTTCGCCAAATACGAGATGACCGGCGCGGATGGCTTGAAAGCGCTCGACTGGATCTGCGCAAACGACGTCAACAAGCCGGTCGGCCGGCTGACCTATACGCAACTCCTCAACACGCGCGGCGGCATCGAGGCGGACCTGACCGTGTCGCGGCTCGGCGAGGACAGGTTCTACATCGTCACCGGCACCGGCTTCCGCACGCATGATTTGTCGTGGATCGAGGACCATGTCGGCAAGGGGCTCGACGTGGCGCTGAAGGATGTCACAGAGGATTTCGGCACGCTGACGCTTATGGGGCCGCGCGCCCGCGACGTGCTGTCGGCAGTGACCGACGCGGATGTCTCCAACGCCGCCTTCCCGTTCGGCCATGCGCGCGAGATCACGATCGTCGGCCACACGGTCAAGGCGTTGCGCGTCACCTATGTCGGCGAGCTCGGCTGGGAACTGCATGTGCCGATCGCAGCGACGGGCGAGGTCTTCGACGCGCTGATGGCGGCGGGCGAGGCGCACGATATTCGCCCGATCGGCTACCGGGCGCTGGAATCGCTGCGGCTGGAGAAAGGCTACCGCGCCTGGGGTTCCGACATCACGCCCAACGACACGCCGCAGGAGGCTGGCCTCGGCTGGGCGGTGAAGCTTCGCAAGAACACCGACTTCGTCGGCCGAAGGGCACTAGAGAACGCCGCCGGCGAGGCGCTGAAGAAACGCTTTGCCGGCTTCACTGTCGACGACCCCGCGATCGTGCTGGTCGGACGCGAGACCATCCTGCGCAACGGCGAGCCTGTCGGTTACCTCACCAGCGGCGGCTATGGCTACACGCTGGGAAGGAACATCGGCTACGGCTATGTGCGCAACGCAGCCGGCGTGGGCGACGATTTTCTCGCCTCCGGCGACTATGAGCTGGTGGTGGCGATGGAGCGGACGCCGGCAAAGATCCATCTCGAGCCGCTGTACGATCCGGCCGGGGAAAAGGTCAAAGCCTAGGGCCTCAGATCACGCGCAGGACTAGGCCGCGGCTGGGCACGGTGTCGGCCTCGCCGGGCATTGAGACATAGGGCGCGGTCTCTTCGACGCGGCCGACCGTGCGCCCTGCCTCGAGTGCGGCGACGCGCTTAGCAAAGCCGGCCTCCCACAGCGTGTTCTTGACCGTCAGCACGATCACCCCGCCCGGCCGGCAGATGCGGATCAACTCGTCCAGACCCTCGGCGCCGACATGGCCTGAAGTGAAGACGCCTGCCGAGACGATGCCGGCATAGGCGTTGTCCGCGAAGGGCAATGGCCCACCCATCGCCAGGCAGTGAAGCGCCGTGTAGACGCCTTTGGCGGCAGCCCTGTCCAGCATGCCTTGCGAAATATCCAGCGCCTCGACCTCGGGGTAACCAGTGATGGCAAGCCATTCGCCGATCAGGCCGGTGCCGGCCCCGGCATCGAGCAGCGGCGCGGCGCCGCGCGGTAGATGGCGGGCGATCAGCGCCAGGCAGATCGTCGGATGGCGATAACCGGCCGCCGACATGTCGGCGTCGTAGGTCTCGGACCAGCGGTCGTAAAGTGCTGCCACCTCTTCCGGCCGCTTCGCCGCGTAGGCCGCGGTGAGCGGTCCAAGATGCTTGCTGTCTGCCATCTTTCTGTTGCCGCCGCCTGATCGAGTCGACTCTGATCGGATGATAGCCAAATGGCGAAAATTGTGGAACCGTTCCTCCATAAACAAGGTGTGAAGGTAAACACGGGGGCATAGTGATGGACGAGGCACGCGCGGCATTGGCCGCGATTCCGGTGCTGGCGGGCTACCAGGGACCGCTGGAGCGGCTCGGCGGCCTGACCAATCTCGTCTACAGGGCCGGCGATCTTTGCCTGCGCATCCCCGGCAAGGGCACAGAGGAGTATATCAACCGTGCCAATGAGGCGGTGGCGGCGCGCGAGGCGGCCAAGGCCGGCGTCAGCCCCGAGGTGCTGCATGCCGACGCGGGAACTGGTGTGCTGGTGACCCGTTATGTCGCCGGCGCCGAGACGATGTCGCCGGAGAAGTTCAAGACCAGGCCCGGCAGCCCGGCACGCGCGGGGGAAGCCTTCCGCAAGCTGCACTCATCCGGCGCGATGTTTCCGTTCCGCTTCGAGCTGTTTGCGATGATCGACGACTATCTCAAGGTGCTGTCGACCAAGGATGTCGCGCTGCCCGAAGGCTATCACGACGTGGTGCGGGAGGCCGACAGCGTGCGGGCGGCACTTGCAACCCACCCCATTCCCATTGTCGCCTGCCACTGCGATCCGCTGTGCGAGAATTTTCTCGATACGGGCGACCGGATGTGGATCGTCGACTGGGAATATTCGGGCATGAACGATCCGCACTGGGACCTCGGCGATCTCTCCGTCGAAGGCAAGTTCGACGCCGCGCAGGACGAGGAATTGATGCTCGCCTATTTCGGCCGCGCGCCGAAGCCCGCCGAGCGCGGCCGCGTCGTCATCTACAAGGCCATGTGCGACCTTCTCTGGACGCTGTGGGGGTTGATCCAGCTCGCCAACAACAATCCGGTCGACGATTTCCGCGCCTATGCCGACGGCCGCTTCGTCCGCTGCAAGGCGTTGATGGAGACGGCGGAGTTCTCGCTGCACCTTGCGGCGATACGCAAGGGTTAGCCGCCAGAACTGCGAGCCCTAGTTCACGCCCTTCGGCACGTTCTCCGGGGGAACCACCGTCTCCACCACCTTCTGGCGATGGAAGATGAAGATGCCGGCAAGCACAACAATCGCCGAACCGGCCAGGATGCGGGGGCTCGGCACGTCGCCGAAGAAGGCCAGCCCGAAGACGATCGCCCACAGAAGCAGGCTGTAATGCAGCGGCGCCAGCGTCGAGGCCGGCGCCAGCTTCAGCGCCCTGGTGATCATCAGGTGCGCGGAGCAGGAGACGACGCCGAGCAGCAGAAGGGCGCCGAGATCGAGCGCGGACGGTGTGCGCCAGGCGCCGATGGTCAAGACCCCACCGACCAGCAGCGTGCCGATCGTCTGCCAGGTGACGAGCGTGGTGTCGCTGGTGCCGCGCAGGCGACGGTTGAGGATGATGGCGAAGGCGAAAGCGATGCTGCCGATCAGCGCATAGGCCGACGACAGCGAGAAGGCGGCCGAGGAAGGTTTCAGGATGACCAGCACGCCACAGAAGCCGACCACGATCGCCAGCCAGCGGCGCCAGCCGACCTTCTCGCCGAGCAGCAGATGCGACAGCGCGGCGACGTAGATCGGTCCGGCCATGTAGAAGCTCATCACGTCGGCGAGCGGCAGGTAGACGACGGCGGCATAGAACAGCCCGGTGTCGAGCGTGGTGGCGACAACGCGCAGAAGCTGCAAGACCGGCCGCTCCATATCGAACAGCTTGCCGGGCCCTTGGCTGACGATCATCGGGCCAAGCACGATGAAAGCGCCGATCGAGCGGACCAGCACCACCTGGCCGACGGAGAAGGAAGCGACCAGCCATTTGCCCATCGCATCGTTCAGCGCGAACATGAAATCGCCAGCCAGCATCAAGAGGATGCCGGCGAGGAGAACGTTCCTGATCGTGAGGTTGCGGGCGAGCGATGGAGCCATACCGGCTCCCTAGACGCAAGCAGCCGGTTTGACGAGCGGAATTCGGGCAATCGGTAAGACCAGCGCCGGGAATCGGCTGGCGCTACGCCGATGTGTGCCGCCGGTTCACCTGTGACGGCCGGCCGGCAATCGACAGGCGCGTCTCCTGTTTGGTCCGTTCCGCCACCACCTTGCCCCGGGCGATAACGCAGAGGCGATCGGGGCGCAGGCGCACGGCCTCGATCGGATTGCCGGCGTCGAGTACCACGAGGCTCGCCCGCTTGCCGACGGCAAGCCCGAGGTGGTCGAGGCCCATGATGGCGGCATTGACGTTGGTGACCATGTCGAAACAGCGCGCCATGTCGGCAGGGCTCGACATCTGGGCGACATGCAGGCCCATGAAGGCGACGTCGAGCATGTCGGCGGTGCCCAGCGAATACCAGGGGTCGAGCACGCAATCCTGGCCCCAGCCGACGCGGATGCCAAGCGCCAGCATCTCCTTCACCCGGGTCAGGCCGCGTCGCTTGGGGAACGTGTCGTGGCGGCCCTGCAGCATGATGTTGATCAGCGGATTGGGGATCGCCGACACGCCGGCCTCGGCGATCAGCGGCAACAGCTTGGAGACGTAGTAGTTGTCCATCGAATGCATGGAGGTGAGGTGCGAACCGGCCACCCTGCCCTGCAGGCCGAGCCGCTCGGTCTCATAGGCAAGCTGTTCGATGTGGCGCGACAGCGGATCGTCGGTCTCGTCGCAGTGCAGGTCGACCATGAGGCCGCGTTTGGCGGCGATTTCGCAGAGCTCGGTTACTGAGCGCGTGCCGTCGGCCATGGTGCGCTCGAAATGCGGGATGCCGCCGACAATGTCGACGCCGAGATCGAGCGCGCGGATAGTGTTTTCACGAGCCGTCGGCGACCGGTAAAGCCCGTCCTGCGGGAAGGCGACGAGTTGCAGGTCGATATAGGGCGCCACCGTCTTCCTGACGTCGAGGAGCGCTTCGACCGCGAGCAGCCGGTCGTCACAGACATCGACATGGGTGCGGATGGCAAGCAGCCCCATCGACACCGCCCAGTCGCAATACGCGAGCGCCCGTTCCCGCACCGCCTCATGCGTCAACAGCGGCTTCAGCTCGCCCCACAGCGCGATGCCTTCGAGCAGCGTGCCCGACGCGTTGATGCGCGGAATGCCGTAGGAGAGCGTGGCGTCCATGTGGAAATGCGGGTCGACGAAGGGCGGCGAAACCAGATTGCCACGCGCGTCGATCACGTCCCCTGCCTTGGCGGCGAGTTCGGGCTCGATCGCCGCTATCGTCTCGCCGGCGATGCCGATGTCGGCAACCCTGCCATCAGGCAGCGTGCCGCCGCGCACGATGAGGTCGAAATCCATCTGCGTCATCCCCTGAAGAATCAGCTTGCCGTCGTGGCGCAAAAGACACCCTGCCACGGTCGTTTCGTTGCGCAAGTGCGAAAGGTTCCATCCGGCGGCAACTCGCTCTATAAGCCGCCTCTCGCCCTCGTGGCGAATCCGAAATTCGTTTCAGCCAGGCATGGGATCGGCCGATTGTTTCGCTTCTTCCGCTCGACGGAAAACCAGCGCCTAATCGCGAGGCTGGTGAGGGAATCCTTCCACGAGCACAAATTCGGCTATGGCGCCGCCATACTGTCGATGCTGGTGGTTGCCGCCACGACCGGCGCCAGCGCCTGGATCCTGAAAGAGATCACCAATGAATTCGTGATCTATAAGAGGCTCGACCGCGTCAATCTGATCGCGGTCGGGGTCGCGGTGATCTTCCTTCTCAAGGGCGTCGCCAATTTCGTCCAGGCCTATTTCATGAGCCGCGTCGGCAACGCCATTATCGCCGACCGTCAGCGCAAGATCTATGACCGCATCCTGGCGCAAGGCATAGAATTCTACCATGCGACCTCGTCGTCCGATCTGATCACCCGCATGACCAACAATGCGCAGGCCGCGCGCAGCGTGCTCGACCTCGTCGTCACGTCTTATGTGCGGGACCTGGTGACGCTGATCGTGCTGGTATTGGTCATGATCTGGCAGCAGCCGGCGCTGTCCCTGATCTGCTTCGTCATCGGGCCCGTGGCCATCTATGGCGTCAACCGGATCCTGAAGCGCGTCCGCCAGATTGCCAAGATGGAATTCCGCTCGCTCGGCCAGATCGTGCATGTGATGCAGGAGACGGCCGTCGGCGTGCGTGTCGTGAAGTCCTTCAATCTCGAGGGCGCGATGCGCAAGCGCATGTACACGGCGGTTTCCGATGTCGAGAACCGCGCCAACAACATAGCCACGCTGGAAGCCGCCACCAGTCCGGTGATGGAAACGCTCGCCGGACTGGCGATCGCCGGCGCGGTCTTTGTGAGCGGTTTCCTGGTTTTGCAGGGCGGCCAGATGCCGGGCAACATCATGGCCTTCATCGGGGCACTGCTGCTCGCCTATGAGCCGGCGAAGCGCCTGGCGCGCGTGCGCATTTCGCTGGAGACCGGCATCGTCGGCGTGCGCATGATGTTCCAGCTCGCCGACCGGCCGCTGACCCTGGCCGAAAAGCCCGACGCGAGGCCGCTGCGGGCTGGGCCCGGCGAAATCCGCTTCGAGGATGTCAGCTTCGCCTACCCGGAAAGCCAGCCAGTCTTCGAGGGCTTCAACCTCACGCTCGCGGCGGGCAGGATGACGGCGCTGGTCGGCCCTTCAGGCAGCGGCAAGTCGACGATCCTCAACCTGATCATGCGCATGTACGACCCGCAGGACGGCAAGGTGCTGTTCGACGGCCAGGACATCTCCCATGCGACGCTCGCCTCGCTCAGGGGAAAGATCGCCTATGTCAGCCAGGACACTTTCCTGTTTGCCGGCACCGTCATGCACAACATCCGCCTCGGCCGGGAGGACGCGACCGACGCGGAAGTGATGGCCGCCGCCAAGGCGGCCAACGCGCATGACTTCATCACCGCCATGGCCAAGGGCTACGAGACGGAGGTGGGCGAGAACGGCTCGCTGCTGTCCGGCGGCCAGCGCCAGCGGATCTCGATCGCGCGCGCCATGCTGCGCGACGCCGAGATCCTGCTGCTCGACGAGGCGACCAGCGCGCTCGACGCCGAGTCGGAGGCGCTGTTCCGCGACGCGCTGCAGCAGCTCACTGTCGGGCGCACGACGATCGTCATCGCTCACCGTCTGTCAACGGTGCACCAGGCCGACACGATCGTGGTGCTGGAGGGCGGCAAGGTGGTGGAAAGCGGCCCGCACAAGGTCCTGCTCAAGCAGGGCGGGGTGTATCAGAAACTTTATGAGTATCAGCTGATGCCATAACGGAGTGCGATTGTGCGCGCAGCTCGGCTCATATCCTTTCTACGATCGGCCTTGTTGGGCACCCTTGCCGTGCGATCTCCTGCAATGGCCCTCGACTACGACAAGGCGCGTCACCTCGACGCGGAAAATCTCGCCGAACAAGGAATGGCGACGACCTATCAAGAGGTTTTGCCCGAGCTTCGGCAGTATGTGAAAAACCCGACCGCAATCGAGGAGAGCGTCGACACACACACGACCAGATATGCCGTGCGCGCAGCCGGGCAGGAATACGTGTTATACGCTCCGGACGTTCCGGAAAGCGAGGGCAGAAGCTGGGGTACGGCCACCTACGTGTTCTTCAAGATCATCAACGACCAACTCGCCGGTTCGGACGTGCGCTTCTATGCGCTGAACGGCGGAAATGATCTTTTCGGCATCTTCCTGACGCCGCAGCAAGCGGAGGACGCAAAGCGATCGCTGCCAACCCGAACGGATTGGCCCTATCTTCCGGATGCGGAATGGCCTTGGTACGGCCAGTACCACTAACCTCGATCGATCACTCCGGCACGACCCGCACCGCCCCCTTGTCGGCGCTGGTGGCGAAGGCGGCGTAGGCACGCAGCGCGGTCGTCACCTTGCGCTTGCGCTTTTCCTCCGGCTTCCAGGCATCCGCGCCTTTTGCCGTCATCGCCGCGCGGCGGGCGTCGAGCTCGGCGTCGCTGATGGCAAGGCGGATGGTGCGGTTGGGGATGTCGATCTCGATCCTGTCGCCGTCCCGGACCAGGCCGATCGCGCCGCCTTCAGCGGCTTCCGGCGAGACATGGCCGATCGACAGACCCGACGTGCCGCCCGAGAAGCGGCCGTCGGTGATCAGCGCGCAAGCCTTGCCGAGGCGTTTCGACTTCAGGTAGCTGGTCGGGTAGAGCATTTCCTGCATGCCGGGTCCGCCGCGCGGCCCCTCATAAC
>NZ_RZOI01000230.1:0-7910 GCF_004022645.1 Mesorhizobium sp. M4A.F.Ca.ET.020.02.1.1
GGGCGCGGCCGACCTTTTGGCAAAGCGCCTGTCACCCGGGACGCCGGTCATCGACGCTGCCGCTTTCTTCGAGGGCTTCTTCAGCGGCGCCGGTCAGCGACTGATCTATGACGAGGGTCTGCGCGGCGCCGTCGATGCATGGCTTGCCTCACTCGACGAAGAGGCCTTCGTTGCGCATCTGCCCTTGCTGCGCCGCGTCTTCTCCAACCTCGACAGCATGGAGCGCCGGCGTTTGATCGAAGCGGTGCTCGGCAAAGGAGCGAGCCTGCCCGCCGGGCTGACGCCGACGCCCGACGGCGGCGAAGCCTGGCGCCGGCACTTTGGTCTCCTCGGCAAGCTGCTTTCAGGGGAGCCCAGCCATGGATGACGATGCGATCGGGCCGGACCTCGAGCCGACGGGAGGAACGCGGGAACGCCGCTGGCGGCTGGCGATCGGCGCCGACGATGCGTCCTCGTCGGCACTCTCCGCCGAGGATCGGCGGCTTTCGGCGGCGCTCGACGCGCTTTATGGCGACAACAGCGGCGACACGGCCGGCGATCCGCGCAAACGGCGCGGCGGGCTCGGCCGCTCGGCGCCGCGCGTCGCGCAATGGATGGGTGATATCCGCTCGTTCTTTCCCGAGCAGGTCGTCCAGGTCGTGCAGAAGGACGCCTTCGAGCGACTGAACCTGAAGCAGATGCTGATGGAGCCGGAGTTCCTCAAGGCGATCGAGGCGGACGTCAATCTCGTCGCGGATTTGGTCTCGCTGCGTTCGGCGATGCCGGACAAGACCAAGGATATCGCCCGTTCGATCATCTCCGACATCGTCGCCAAGCTGATGCAGCGCCTCGAGCAAAAGACCGCCGAGGCGATCCGCGGCGCGCTCGACCGGTCGCGGCGCACCAACCGGCCACGGCAGCGCGACATCGACTGGCCGCGCACCATCGCGGCGAACCTTCGCCACTATCAGCCCGACCACAAGACGGTCGTGCCGGAAAGGCTGGTCGGCTTCATGCGGCGTCAGCGCCGGCTGGTCGACCTCGACGAGGTGACGCTGTGCGTTGACCAGTCCGGCTCGATGGCAAGCTCGGTCATCTACGCCTCTATCTTCGCTGCGGTGATGGCCTCGCTGCCGGTGGTGCGCACCAAGCTGGTCTGCTTCGACACGGCGATCGTCGACCTGACGGAGGAGCTCAGCGATCCGGTCGAGGTGCTGTTCGGCGTCCAGCTTGGCGGCGGCACCGACATCAACCAGGCGGTCGCCTATTGCGCCGAGCGGATCGAGCGGCCGACCAAGGCGCATTTCATTTTGATCACCGACCTCTACGAGGGCGGCAACGGCCAGGAGCTTCTCAAGCGGCTGGCAGCGCTGGTCCGGTCGGGCGTCAATGTCGTCGTGCTGCTGGCGCTCACCGATCAGGGTCGTCCCGGCTATGATCCCGCGATGGCTGGATCGGTCGCCGCGCTCGGGGTTCCGGTTTTCGCCTGCACGCCCGATCATTTCCCAGATATGATGGCGGCAGCGCTGCGTCGGGAAGACATCGGCGCCTGGGCGGCAGGGGCGGACATCAAGCTGATCCGAGCCGACACCGAACCACTCAAGGCAGGCGAGTAAGCCTGCCGCTGCGGCCGTTCAGCGAGGATCAGGCCGCCTTCTCGCTGATCAGCTCGAAGCGCTCGACCTCGCAGTGCCGGCCGACCACGGCCAGGATTTCCACCGAAGGCTCGACGGCATCCGGTTGCTTCCATGCGAGATTGAAGGAATGGACGAACCGGTCGCGGTCGGCGTCATGCTCCATGCCGATAAAGCGCGCGTCATAGCCGAGCGGACCGACCATGTCCCTGAGAACCGGCGGAGAGCCATTCGGCCATGAGACCGCCAGGATCGCATGGTGGTCGCGCGGGATCCTGAGGTCGACCCATTTCAGCGCCTGCAGCGTCACCAGCGTCATCACCGTCGCGATCGCGCCAAGGCCGAACTGGCCGCCGCCGAAGGCGAGGCCGATCATGGTCATGATCCACATCGTGGCGGCGGTGGTGACGCCGGTCACGAGATCGCCGCGCCGCAGGATGGCGCCGCCGCCGATGAACCCGACGCCGGTCAGCACACCCAACGGAAAACGCAGCACGTCCATGCGGACGAAAGAGTCCGTGCCCTTGCCGGCCACGTCGAGCAACATATTGGCCTGGATCATGGCGATGGCCGCGGCAAGGCCGACCAGTATTGTCGTTCGCAGCCCGGCGGTATGGCCGCGTGCCTCCCTGTTCAGACCGATCAGGAAGCCCGCCAAGAGTGTGAAGACGAGCCGCGCGGCGAGGTCGGGCCAGGTCGGGTGAAGCGGCATATCGCAGCAAAGCGGCTCGAACATCGTTCAAAGAGGCGCGCGCGCCGCGCCACTCCTTGTTCCCAACGACTTCAACCCCGTTGAAGGGCTGAAGGTTCCTTGGCGGCCCGGAGCACTGGCGCCGTCTATCGCGCCCCTTGCACGATTTTGAGACAGGCGCCGCTTGACTCCGGTGTAGCCTTGTGAAAAATTTTGCAGCAACTGATAAAAATATCAAAAGGGCGGAAATGGTTGGGTTCGGCAACGGCCTCCTGCGCGACGATGAGACCAGCATGGCCGCTCGCGCCGCCTGGCTTCACTATGCCGGCGGCCTGACCCAGGCCGAGGTCGCCAAGCGGCTCGGCCTGACCAGCCTCAAGGCGCATCGCCTCATCACCAAGGCCAACCAGGAAGGGCTGGTTAAGGTCTATATCGACGGCGAGATCTCCGAATGCGTGGCGCTGGAGGACGAACTGTCCGGCCGCTACGGTCTCGACTATTGCGAGGTGGTGCCGGACTTCGATCCGGAAGACCTGCCGCTCAAGGCGCTGGGCATTGCCGGCGCTCAGTTCCTCAAGCGCGAGATCGAGCGCGGCGAGGGCACCCTGATTGGCGTCGGCCATGGCCGCACGCTCGCGGCCTGCGTCGAATACCTGCCGCGCATCTCGGCCGACGGGATCCGCTTCGTCTCGCTGCTCGGCGGCCTGACGCGCAAATTCTCGGCCAACCCGCATGACGTGATCCATCGCCTCGCCGAGCGCACCGGCGCCGAGGCCTATGTCATGCCGGTGCCGATGTTCGCCAACACGGTCGAGGACCGCGCCGTGCTGCTCGGCCAGAAGGGCGTCAGCGAGGTCTTCGATCTCGCCAGGTCCGCCGACCTGCTGCTGGCCGGCATCGGCACCGCAGAGCAGGAGGCCTCGCTGGTCGCCACCGGCATGATCGACAAGGGCGAGATGGAGGAGACCCGCCGCAACGGCGCCGTCGGCGAACTGCTTGGCCATTTCTTCGACGAGGCCGGCAAGCCAGTGGCGACCACGGTTTCCAGCCGCGCCCTGGCGCTCGCCCGCGAGGACATCGCCAACCGCAGGATCGTCGCCGTCGCCGGCGGCAAGGTGAAGGTTCGAGCCATCAAGTCAGTGCTGGAGGGCCGCTACCTCAAGGGCCTGATAACCGACGAGCGGACGGCGCGATCGCTCGTGGAACAGACGCCGGTCGGGTAGCCGGCACCGCTTTGGTTGAAACTACCCTGTGGAGGAGAAGAGGACATGCATGAGAAAGAAAAAGACCTGATCGACGCGTTCCTGCGTGGACAAGTCGACCGCCGTGGACTGATCAGGGGACTGGGCGCCATGGGCCTTGCCGCAAGCACCGCCGGTGTCTTGCTCAATCTGGGCCAGACCCGCGCGCTCGCCGCCGATTTCGACTGGCAGGCGCACAAGGGCAAGACCATCAAGCTCTTGCTCAACAAGCATCCCTATGCCGATGCGATGATCGCCGACCTCGACAATTTCAAGCAGCTGACCGGCATGAACGTCGTCTATGACGTGTTCCCGGAAGACGTCTATTTCGACAAGGTCACCGCGGCGCTCTCGGCGAGCTCCTCCGAATACGACGCCTTCATGACCGGCGCCTACATGACCTGGACCTATGGCCCGGCCGGCTGGATCACCGACCTCAACGAGTGGATCAAGGACCCGGCCAAGACCAATCCGAAATATGCCTGGGACGACTTCCTGCCCGGCGTCAAGAACTCCTGCGCCTGGAACGGCAAGCCCGGCGGCGCGCTGGGTTCGGAAGACGCCAAGCAATGGTGCATTCCGTGGGGCTTCGAGCAGAACAACATCACCTACAACAAGGCGATGTTCGACAAGGCCGGCGTCAAGGTTCCCGGCAGCATGGACGAGATGGTGGCAGCGGCCGCCAAGCTCACCAAGGATGTCGGTGGCGGCGTCTATGGCATCGGCGTGCGCGGTTCGCGCTCCTGGGCGACGATCCATCCGGGCTTCCTGTCGGCCTATGCCAATTTCGACCAGAAGGACCTCAACGTGTCGGCCGACGGCAAGTTGTCTGCTGCCATGAACACCGCCGAATCCAAGGCCTTCCACAAGCAATGGGTGCAGATGATCCAGGAGAGCGGCCCGAAGGACTGGTCGACCTACACCTGGTACCAGGTCGGTACCGATCTCGGCGCCGGCGCCTCGGCGATGATCTTCGACGCCGACATCCTCGGCTACTTCATGAATGGCGGCACCAACAAGATGGCCGGCCAGCTCGCCTTCGCCGGCTTCAAGGCCAATCCGGCCGCCAAGGCGCCGACGCCCAACATCTGGATCTGGTCGCTGTCGATGTCCAACTTCTCCAAGGACAAGGACGCCACCTGGTACTTCCTGCAGTGGGCTTCCGGGCTCGACCATTGCCTGTTCGGCGCCACCAAGATGGACTTCGTCAATCCGGTCCGGCAGTCGGTCTGGAAGGACGAGGTGTTCCGTGAGAAGCTGAACAAGAGCTATCCGGGCTATGTCGAGATGTTCGACGCCTCGGCGCCCGGCGCCAGCATCAAGTTCACGGCGCAGCCGCTGTTCTTCGACCTCACCACCGAATGGGCCGCGACGCTGCAGAAGATGGTGGCCAAGGAAGTGCCGATCGACGAGGGCCTCGACAAGCTGGCCGAGAGCATCAACGGCCAGCTCAAGGAGGCCGGCCTCGGCTGATATCGGGCAGCGGCTGGCGCGCAACGCGGGCCAGCCGCGACCCTCAACGACACTCGCGAGGCGAAGCGGTATGCTTCGCCAACGCCCGACCGGCCGCCTTGCTCCCTTGGGCGGCCGGCAGGGCGGAGCAACCGGGATAACGGAAGAGCGCGATGACCGCGGCGACGACAGTCCACAGACCCTCCGGCTTCAGGATCAGCAAGCGGGTTCTGCCCTATCTCCTCAGCCTGCCGGCGCTCCTGGTCTGCATCGGCATCCTGATCCCGTTCCTGACCTCGGTGGTCTATTCCTTCCAGCGCTACCGGCTGAGTCAGCCATGGGCCAGGCAATTCAACTGGGGCGACAACTACATTTCGTTCTTCACCGACCCGAAGTTCTGGAACACGCTCGAGGTGTCGCTGCTCTATGCCGGCATCACCGTGGTGCTCGAACTGCTGCTCGGCCTCGGCATCGCCATGCTGTTGCAGAAGCGCTCGACGCTGAACAACTTCATCTCGATCATGCTGTTGATGCCGCTGATGACGGCGCCGGCGCTGGCTGCCCTGATGTGGAAGCTGATGACCAATCCCGGCTTCGGCGTGCTTAGCTACCTTGCCAGCCTCATCGGCCTGCAGGACTTCCGCTGGGCCTCCTCGCCGTCGACAGCGCTGCTCACCGTCGTGCTGGTCGACATTTGGGTCTACACGCCCTTCATCATGATCCTGCTGCTTGCCGGCCTGCGCAGCCTGCCGACGCAACCCTTCGAGGCGGCCGCGCTCGACGGCGTGCCGAGGAGCTTCGTGTTCTTCCGCATCACCCTGCCGATGCTGACGCCCTATATCCTGACCGCGACGCTGTTCCGCCTGCTCGATTCAATCCAGCAGTTCGACATCATCTACGCGATGACCCAGGGAGGGCCCGGCGACACGCTGACCGTTTTCCAGGTCGAGGCCTATCTCAACTTCTTCCAGTCGACCAATGTCGGACGCTCGGCGGCGCTGATGATCATCCTGTGGGCGATCACCTATTTCCTCTCCAACATCTTCATCAAGAACTGGCTCCGGCTGCGCGAACGCGCCCGCGGCCAGGCATAGGAGGCAGGGATGGAACACACCTCGCTTCTCGAACGCATCCTGCGCGGCGTGGCGCTCACGCTGGTGGTCATCTTCTTCATGTTCCCGATCGCCTGGATCTTCATGATGTCGTTCCAGACCAACGAGACGATCCTGCGCATCCCGCCGCAGCTGATCTTCGAGCCGACGCTCGCCAACTACACGGCGCTGATCACCGGCAAGCTGGTGACGGCGGCCGGAACGCTCGACATCGCCTTCATGCGCAACCTTTGGAATTCGGTGTTCCTGTCGGTCACCTCGGTTGCCGTCTCGCTGCTGCTCGGCGTGCCCGCGGCCTATGCTTTCGCCCGCCACAAATTCCGCGGCTCGGAGGACATCGCCTTCACGCTGCTGTCGTTCCGCTTCGCGCCGGCGCTGCTGGTGCTGTTGCCGCTCACCCTCTATTTCCAGAAGCTTGGACTGGCTAACACCTATATCGGGCTGATCTGGGTCTACCAGCTGATCTGCCTGCCGCTCATCCTGTGGATCGTGCGCGGCTATTTCGAGGACATCCCGGCCGACATCGAATACGCCTATCGGATCGGCGGCCATTCCTGGTTCGCCACCTTCCGCAAGATCGCGCTGCCGCTGGCCGGGCCGGGCATCGCCGCCGCCGGCCTGCTCGCCTTCATCTTCGCCTGGAACAATTTCGTCTTTGCGCTGGTGCTCGCCTCCGCCGACAAGCAGCCGGTGACGGTCGGCGCACTGGCCTTCATCACCTCGTCCGGCATTCAATACGGCCAGATCTCGGCCGCGATCGTGCTGTCGATCACGCCGACGCTGGCGCTTGCGCTCTACGCGCAGCGCTATCTCGTCGAAGGCCTGTCGCTCGGCGCCGTGAAAGGGTAGCTCCGATGGCCAGCCTCGAACTGAAAAATGTCGTCAAGCGCTACAAAAGCCAGACGGTCCTCGACAATCTGTCGCTGACCGTCGCCGACGGCGAAACGCTGGTGCTGTTCGGTCCGTCCGGCGCCGGCAAGACGGTGCTTCTGCGCATGGTTGCCGGCGTCATCGACCCCGACGAGGGCAAGATCCTCATCGGCGGCGAGGACATGACCGATGTCGATGCCGAGTTCCGCGGCGTCGGCATGGCGTTCCAGAATTTCGCGCTGTTCCCGCATATGAGCGCCTTCGACAACATCGCGACGCCGCTCGAGGCCAGGCACTCCTCGCAAGGCACTATCAAGGCCGGCGTCGAGAGCGTCGCCAAGTTGCTCAAGATCGACCATGTGCTGAGCCACAAGCCACGCGCGCTCTCCAACGGCCAGAAGCAGCGCACTGCGCTTGCCCGCGCCCTGGTCGGCTCGCCGCCAATTCTCCTGCTCGACGATCCCTTGCGCAACGTCGATGCCAAACTGCGCTTCGAGATGCGGCTTGAACTGCCGCGGCTCCTGCATGACCGCGGCGCGACCGTCGTCTACGTCACCCAGGACTACAAGGAGGCGATGGCGCTCGGCAACCGCATCGCGGTGATGTCGCAAGGCGTCATCCGCCAGCTCGGCACGCCCGAGCAGATCTATCGCGAGCCGGCCAATGTCGAGATCGCCAGGCTGTTCGGCGATCCGACCATCAATTTGCTCGACGTCAAGCCGGCCCGCGACGCCAAGGGCATCTATGTCGGCCTGTCGAACGTCCAGGTCCATCTCGCCGGCGCCTATGAGGCGGCGGTCGGGCGCGACTGCGTCATCGGCCTGCGGCCCGAGGCGCTGAGCTTCGTCGGCGAGGCCACGCCCGGCGCCGTTCCGGTGACCGTCGAGGCCGAGACGCCGCTCAACGAAAAGATCGTCACCTTGGTGCGTAC
>NZ_RZOI01000231.1:0-7888 GCF_004022645.1 Mesorhizobium sp. M4A.F.Ca.ET.020.02.1.1
GCTCTGTCGCTGATCTGGGTCGAAGCCATCGGAGGCCGTGAGGTCGGGCACAACGAGAAGCGCTTTGGCAGCGTCGCCCTGGAACGCGTCGTGCCGACGTCGCTGAACGGCACGGCGACGCTCGAGATCACGGAAGATCGCCTCGAATATGGCCTCGTCATTCCCAAGGGCAATTTCGAAACGGACTGACATGGATCGACAGGCGCGCCGAAGACGGCGCTGTGGCCCGCGGACAACATCCTTAACCGGCTGTTCACCATAAAGTCCGATGCTGTTCTTCCCAGATGACGCTGAAACCTGGCGATGGCCTGCGGCCGCCGTCGGGTCCGGCGCAACAGGGGAGGAATCGTCTTGACGGTTGCCGACATGAACAGGCTGGAGCAGGCCGCTCGCGTCTCGATGAGCGGTTTCCAGGATGCCGAAGCTCCGCCCTCGACCTCGGCCCGCGCCACCCATCCCGTGCTTCGGCTGGTCGCCGTTGCCTTGGTCGCGGCCATCGCGCTGACACTGGCCACGCAGTTCAACTGACGCCCGCGATCCGCTGTCGCGCGCCTGACCGCCAATTTATTCGATGCGGCACCGCCTGCGCAGGAACTTTGCCCGTTTTGGTCCGTTTTTGTGGCGAGAGGATTCTCGCCATGGAACATATCGCTGCCTTGCTGCTGGTTATCGGCTGCTCCGGCTCCATGACCGAATGCCGCGAATTGTCGGTGCCAGTCAGCGTCTTCGAGACCGCCGAACAATGCACTGCCGAGCGGCCTTTCGCCATGGCCGACGTTCAGGGTCAGGCTGCTCATGTCGTTGCCGAGTGCCTCGCTGTCGATCCGGCGCTGGAGGACGACTACGACCAGGTCGTCTGGAACGTGCGTGCGGATGGCACGCTCGACGCATCATTGCAGGTATCCAGCCTCGTCCTTGCCTCCAACAACAGTGCGCGCCCCGAAAAAACCTATCTTGGTCAACAATAAAATCGAGCGGGCCAAGGCTGTTGTTTCATGTTAAATGGCGGTTGTAGCCTCCTAAAGTGAGGACAAAGGAGAGGTGACTCTATGCGGAAGATGATTATTGCCATGGTTGCGGTGGTCGCTGTCAGCGGCTGCAGCACGACCGAGCAGGACGTTGGCGTTGGCGCCGGTGTCGGCGCTGTCGCCGGTGGCCTGATCGGCGGCACCAAGGGCGCGCTGATCGGTGCGGCCGTCGGCGCCGGCTCGGGTCTGCTGGTCCGCAACCTGCGCAATGGCTATTGCCAGTATCGCGACAATCGCGGCCGTCTCTACACGGCACGCTGCTGATCGCTTCGCATCAGGCGCAATAGGAACGGAGGCCGGCTCGTCCGGTCTCCGTTTGTTTGTGCCGCCTGAAAATGACCGTTCAGAGCGAACGGGATCCATTCACCCCGCCAGCGGGACCCTGATTACCACCACCAGCCCCTCGGCGCGAAAATCGCGCTTGATCGTGCCGCCCAATTCGCGCGTGACGTTGAGGTCTATCAGCTTGGTGCCGAAGCCTGTCTTGGCCGGTGCTTCGAGCTGCTTCTGCCCGGCCTCTCGCCAGTTGAGCACCAACGTCCGATCCCGGCCGCGCCCTTCCAGCAACCAGTCGACCTTGAGTGCTCCCACGGAATTGCCGGCCTCGCCATATTTCAGTGCGTTCGTCGCCAGTTCGTGGAAGGTCAGGCCGAGCGCCTGGGTGGTCGTCTCGTCAAGCAGCACCTCCGGCCCCGACAATATGTCTTCGGGAAGCTCCTTGCCGAACACCTGGCCGAGCTCGATGCGCAGGAGATCGCCGAGATCGGCCTTCTGCCAGCGCGAGCGGGTCAGCATGTCCTGGGACGCTGCCATCGCCTGCAGCCGCGCCGCGAAGGATGACGAGAACTCCTTCACGTCGGTGGCGTGCGAGGCCGTCTGGCGCGCTATCGCCAGCACCCGCGTGATCGAATTCTTGATGCGATGCTTCATTTCCTGCAGCATCAGCTCCTTTTCGAGCAGGCTCTTTTCCGTCGTCTCGTGTAGCAGCGACACTGCGTCGTAAGCCCGCTCCTGATAGCGCGCCACCAGCGCGATCGCGCCGGCGAGCAGCAGCCCGAACAGGCCGAGCATCACCGGAATGGCGCGCGACGAAGGCAGCGAGAAAGCGCTTGTCGGCCGAAACAGCACAGTCCAGGGACGGCCGGCGACGACGATCTTGCGGGTCACCAGCAGCCTGTCGCCAAAGGTCTCCACCGGCGGCGTCTCCGACCGGAAAAGGAGATTGTCGGCGTCAGGCTGGCCGTCATAGATCTCCGTGTTGACCGGCAGGAGCGGCGTGCGGCTGAGCGCCGTCTGGAACAGATCGCGGGCACGAAACGCCGCATAGAGGAAACCAGCGGTCGAGGAGCGGCTGGCGTTGATGACTTCGGGCGCGGTCTCGACATTGAGCCGCACGAAGACCAGGAAGCCGGGGAAGGTCTGAGTGGCACCGGTTCCCTGGCCGAGCTGGACCAGACCGCTTGCATGCTGCTGATCGTCGGCCATTGCCTTTTCGATCGCCGCCCGCCGCGCCGGCTCGGTGAACATGTCGAAGCCGATGCTGGCCTGGTTGGACGGGTCTATCGGCTCGAACATCACGATCGGCGTGCGCCAGGGTTGCGTCGTGGCAGGGTAGACCTGATGGGCGACGCCGTGGTCGCGCAGGATGTCGCGCTCGACCGCCGCCTCGTCGCCGGCCTTGGCCAGCCGCAGGAAGCCGATGCCGCGCAGGCCGGCGAAATTGTTGTCGACATCGAGCGCGCTGAAGAACGCCTTGAACTCGCCGCGTGAAATGTCGCCATTGCGGGCGTCGAACAGCGCCTGGGTCGAGCGCAGCAGCGAAAGATGGAGATCGATACGGCTCTCGATGCGGTTGAGCGCGTCGTCTGCTGTCGCATCGAATTTGATTCGCGCCGCTTCCTGCGTGGCGAAATAGGCGAACCCCGCCATCGTCAGGCTGATCAGCGCGACGGCGATGAAGGCGACGATCGGGAAGAACTTCTTCAAAGGATGGCGGTGCCCCTGAGCATACGCTCCTTTATGAGCAAGTCGCCGCGGCAACACAATGGCGCTGTCAAACCATCATGACGCTTGGCCCATCCGCGAGCGTCACTTAGCCGGCTTACAGACTCAAGCGGCGATCTTCAGCGCTCCCGGCCCAGGAATGGCGCCAGGCGGGCATTTGCCGAGGATGATCATGCCGAGCACCTCGTCCTGGGTGACGTCGCTGGTGCGCGCGGTGCCGACGACCTGGCCGTTCTTCATCACACAGACCCGGTCGGCGAGCTCGAACACGTCGTGGATGTCGTGGCTGATCAGGAAGATGCCGATGCCGTCGGCCTTGAGTTGCTTGACCAGTTCGCCGACCTGCGCCGTCTCCTGCGGCCCGAGTGCCGCCGTCGGCTCGTCCATGATCAGGATACGGGCATTGAACAGGATGGCGCGCGCGATTGCCACCGACTGCCTTTGGCCGCCGGAAAGCTTGATCACCGGCTCCTTGAAGCGCTGGAAACGCGGATTGAGTCGGCCCATCACCTTGCGCGCCTCGGCCTCCATCGCGACATCGTCGAGCGTGCCCCAGCCGGTCATCAGCTCGCGGCCGAGGAAGAGGTTGGCCGCGGCGTCGACATTGTCGGCGAGCGCCAGCGTCTGGTAGATCGTCTCGATGCCGTATTTCTTGGCGTCGCGCGGGTTGGAGATGTGCGCCTCCTCGCCATTGACGAAGATCTGGCCGGCGTCGCGCTTGTAGGCGCCGGACAGTATCTTGATAAGCGTCGACTTGCCGGCGCCGTTGTGGCCGAGCAGCGCCACCACCTCGCCGGGGAAGAGATCGATCGAGGCGTCGTCGACGGCGCGGATGCCGCCGAAGGCGATCGAGATGTTGCGCATGTCGATCAGCGGCGTGCCGGTGGTGGGAGCTGTCTTTTCCATGGTCGCGTCTCCTCCCTGAAGTTCTTGCTCAGACTCGCTTGCGGTAGACGGTGTCGAGCCAGACGGCGACGACCAGAACCGCGCCGACGACGATGCTCTGCAGCGGCGAGTCGATGCCGAGCAGCACCATGCCTGACTGCAGCGACTGCATCAAAAGCGCGCCGAGCATGGCTCCCAGCACGGTTCCCGAGCCGCCGGCGAGCGACGTGCCGCCGATGACGGCGGCGGCGATGACCAGCAGTTCGTCCAGCGTGCCCAGCGCGTTGGTCGCGGCGTTGAGGCGCGCCGACGAGATCGCCGCGCTGATCGAGGCCAGCACGCCCATAATCATGAACACCTTCATCGTCACCCAGCGCGTGTTGATGCCGGCGAGCGAGGCCGCTTCCGGATTGCCGCCGATGGCAAAGACATAGCGGCCGAAGCGGGTGCGCCTGGTGATGAAGGTCATGACGATGCCGACCGCGACCGCCATCAGCACCGGTATGGCGATGCCATGGGCGATGAACAGGCCGCCTTCGGGAATGGCGATGCCTTTCTGCTCGGCGTACTGGCGCACGATGCCGACCGGCCACGGATAGGAATTGGCGACCCAGACCGCGCCGAGGATGGCGGCGCAGGCGACGATGCCGAGGAAGATTTCGGCCCATACCGGGCGCAGCGGGAAATTGAACCGCTTGCGCTGCGAGCGGCCGTTGAGCAGCGCGAAAGCGGCCGCCGCGCAGGCGACGACGCCGACGACCCAGCTGGCTGTGGCGCCGATCGAGCCGCGCGGTCCGCCGCCCATCAGCTGGAAAGTGGCGTCGAGCGGCGCGACCGTGCGGCCGCTGGTGATCATCCAGGCCATGCCGCGCCAGACCAGCAGGCCACCCAGCGTGACGATGAAGGCCGGCACCTCCATGTAGGCGATGATGAAGCCCTGGAACGCGCCGATCGCCAGGCCAAGCACCACGCCGGCGGCGAGCGCGATGATCCAGAGCCACGGATTGCCGAGCTGGAAGCCAATGACTCGAATGAGGAATTCGGCCTGCGCCACGCCCATGATCATGCCGACCACGCCCTCGACGGAGCCGACGGAAAGGTCGATGTTGCGCATGACGATGACCAGCACCATACCGGTCGCCATGATCGCCACCGAGGAGGTCTGCACCGACAGGTTCCAAAGGTTGCGCGGGGTCAGGAAGAGCCCGCCCGACAGGACGTGGATGCCGATCCAGATGACCAGCAGCGCGCCGACCATGCCGAGCATGCGCGTGTCGAGTTCGGTTGCCTTAAGGAAGCGGCCGGCGGCGCTGAGTTCGGCTGCGCGTGCCCGGTCCGCGGCGACCGTGCTTGAGGTCGTATCGGTCATGATTTCCTCCCACCGGTTGCCGTCTGGCGCGGTTGCCGGAACATGATTCTATTGGCTTTCCCGGCTCACTTGAAGCCGGAAGCCGTTGCGAAGCGAAGCTCGATGGACGCCGCGGCTCTTGGGCCGCGGCGCCGAGTCTTCAAACCGGAAGGCTTGCCTCAGTTGCAGGCGGCGACGGCGCCGGCGGCAACGCCGGCGCAGACTTCGTCCTTCTTGATCCAGCCCGCGTCGATGACGACGTTGAGGTTGTCCTTGGTGATCGCCACCGGCGTCAGGAACAGCGACTTGACGGTGTTGCCGCCCGGCGTGGTGAAATCCTTGACGCCGGCGATGTCTGTCATCTTCTTGCCGTCGGCGAGCGCCGAGGCGATCTCGGCGGCGTTCTTGCCGAGCTCGCGCGCGTCCTTCCACACCGACACGGTCTGCGTGCCGAGTGCGATGCGGTTCAGCGCGGCGTGGTCGCCGTCCTGGCCCGACACCGGAACGGTCCCGGCGAGGCCCTGCGCCGTCAGCGCGGCGACGACGCCACCTGCGGTGCCGTCATTGGCCGCCACCACCGCATCGACCTTGTTGTCGTTGGCGGTCAGGAACTGCTCCATGTTCTTCTGCGCGTTGGCGGGCAGCCAGCCGTCGGTATAGGCCTCGCCGACATTCTTGACCTTGCCGCCGTCGATGGCTACCTTCAGGACTTCCATGGAGCCGGCGAACAGGAAATCGGCGTTCGGGTCGGCGCCCGAGCCCTTGATGAAGACATAGTTGCCTTCCGGCTTGACCTTGAACACTTCGCGGGCCTGCATACGGCCGACTTCCTTGTTGTCGAAGGTCAGGTAGAAGACGTCCTTGTTCTCGATCAGCCGATCGTAGCCGACGACTGGAATGCCTTCGTCCAGCGCCTTCTGCACCGCCGGTCCGACCGCGGAGGCGTCCTGCGCCAGCACGATCAGGGCGTTGGCGCCCTGCGATATCAGGCTTTCGACGTCGGTCAGCTGCTTGCCCGGATTGGACTGCGCGTCGGCGGAAATATACTTGTCGCCGGCCGCCTCGATGGCCTTCTTCATCGCCGCTTCATCGGTCTTCCAGCGTTCTTCCTGGAAGTTCGACCAGGAAACACCGATCACCTTGTCCTTCGCCTCGGCGACCGACGCGAGCGTCAACGACATGGCGACACCCGCCAGCATGGCGGCTGCGAATTTCTTCATGATATCCTCCCTGCGCCATTGCGGCGCGACCCAGACTGGCCCTGAGGCCGGCATAGAGGCTTTTTTTCGAGCCTCGAAAAAATAGTGATCCAACGCCGGAGCGCTGTCAACATTGATTCTGCTGGATTCTGACGCCCCTGCGAATTTTTTTCGAGCTCCGTAATAAATAAATGACAGGCCGGCCCGCTTCTGCCACAATTCATACGGTGTCCGCCGACGGCCCCTTGAGATCAAAAACGGCCGCGACGACCGGGAGGAAATAGGGCATGTCGGTTGGAATCCGCCACGACGATCTGCGCCGACGCAACCGGGCGATGGTGATTTCGGCCGTGCGCCGCGCCGGCCAGCCGTCGCGGACCGAGATCGCCGCCACCACCGGCCTCAGCCATTCGACCATCTCGGCGATCTCGTCCGACCTGATCCAGGAAGGCATCCTGACCGAGAGCAAGGCAAACGAGGCTGTTTCGCTGAAGCGCGGCCGGCCGCAGGTCGGGCTTGCGCTCAATCCGGAAGCCACGGCGGTGATGACGGTGGTCCTGTCGCTGAACTTCCTTTCCGTCGCCGTCATCGACTACGCCGGGCAGGTCATTGCCGAAGAGCAGCGCCGCCTCGACACGGCGATCATGCCGCGCGACGAGCTGATCGGCGAATGCGTGGCCATCGTCCGGCGCCGCTTCGAGGATCCCGATCTCGACGTCCGCGGCGTCGCCCGCATCGCCATGGGCATCCAGGGCATCACCGACACCCATGCCCGCGCCATGTTGTGGTCGCCGATCACGCCGCAGACCGACATCGCCTTCGCCGACATACTGGAAGCCGAATTCGGCGTTCCGGCCACCATGGAGAACGACTGCAACATGATGGCGGTGGCCCTGCAGTGGCGTGACCCTGACCGCTACCGCGACGACTTCATCGCCATCCTGCTGTCGCACGGCATCGGCATGGGGCTGGTGCTGAAGGGAGAGCTGTTCACCGGCACCCATTCCTCGGGCGGCGAATTCGGCCATATGATCCACCGGCCGGGCGGCGCGCTCTGCCGCTGCGGGCGGCGCGGCTGCGTCGAGGCCTATGCCGGCAACTACGCCATCTGGCGCAATGCCAAGGAGATGGGCGAGGACGCCGAGCCGGTCGATGTCAGCGACGCCGACATGCGCTCGCTCGCAGCGCGGGCGCGCGCCGGCGACGGTCCGGAGCGCCAAGCCTATCGCAAGGCCGGCGAGGCGCTCGGCTTCGGCCTCGGCAGCCTGTTCGCGCTGATCGATCCCGCACCGGTCGCCATGGTCGGCGTCAGCGCCGCCGCCTTCGACCTGATCGAGCCGGCGCTGCGCGAGGCGATCGCCCAGACCGCCGGCGGCCAGCATTCGAAATCGATCTCGTTCGACACCGAGCCGAACGAACTGCCG
>NZ_RZOI01000232.1:0-7886 GCF_004022645.1 Mesorhizobium sp. M4A.F.Ca.ET.020.02.1.1
TGGTTGAGGAACATTTCCTTGGTCAGCGTGGTGCCCTTGCGCAGCGAGAGCAGCTCCAGCATCTGGTATTCCTTGCCGGTCAGGTGGACGCGCTGGCCGCCGACTTCGACGGTCTTGGCGTCGAGGTTGACCACCAGGTCGCCGGTGGTGATAACCGACTGGGCATGGCCCTTGGAACGCCGCACGATGGCGTGAATGCGCGCCACCAACTCGTCCTTGTGGAATGGCTTGGTCATGTAGTCGTCGGCGCCGAAGCCGAGGCCGCGCACCTTGTCCTCGATGCCGGCCATGCCGGACAGGATCAATATAGGCGTCTTCACCTTGGACAGGCGAAGCGTTCTCAAGACTTCATAGCCCGACATGTCCGGCAGATTGAGGTCGAGAAGGATGATGTCGTAGTCGTAGAGCTTTCCGAGATCGACACCCTCTTCGCCGAGATCGGTCGTATAGACATTGAAGCTTTCCGATTTCAGCATCAATTCGATGCTTTGTGCGGTTGCACTGTCATCTTCTATCAGCAGAACACGCATTTCATTCCCCTTTTCTGCTGCCGGACCATGTCACGACCCGTCCGGGACCGGAGCAGTGATTGCCTGAACAGAAGGTGCCATCGAATGGTTAACAAAACCTAATTTCGTGCCGAGGACGATACCAGATTTTTTAACCCCTTTCTACACCCTCTTGAATCTAATAACGAATCACAGACCAAAACCGCTAATGCACCACATTAATAAGCCAGCCTAAGTGACTCCAGGGACTCGCTGGTCGGCTTCCCGTCGAAAGCCGGAATTTTTACCCGGCCTTAAGTCCTCGCCCGTATGATTAACAATGCCCGTAAACGAATGGTTACCAACGGCAAAAAACTTTAGGAGTTTGTTTCCCATAGTGGGGGGAAAGCCAGGGGATACGGGCAGCGCTTGGGCCTTTCCGAGCGGATTGGACGATATGTGCGGGTGTGCGTTTCCGGGAGTACCGAATCATGAAGTCACGTGAAAACCTCGTTCGGCTGAAACAGTTTCAGGTGAATGAGAAGCGGCGGCAGCTGCTGCAGCTCGACATGATGATCGCCGAGTTCGAACGCATGGCCGTCGAACTGGAGGTGCAGATCGCCGCCGAGGAGAAGAAGGCCGGCATCACCGACATCAATCATTTTGCCTATCCGACCTTCGCCAAGGCGGCGCGCCTGCGCCGCGACAACCTGAGAAATTCGCAAAGCGACCTCGCCCAGCAGCGAAGCACTGCCGAATCATTACTCGGCGAAGCTGAAGCGGAGCTTTCCAAGGCAGAGATGCTGGAATCACGCGACACCAAGATTCGCGACGCCGAACTCGGCGGCCGCAGCGCAATGATCGGGTAAAGCCGCCGACGAGCGCTATCCGCGCGACGCAAGCCGGCGAACCGCCGGCCAGGAGCCTGGCGGCCGCTCAGTCCAGCGTCGCAAGATCCGCTTGACGGTCCATCGATGCCCGGGTGCGGGCCGCCTTGATGTCGGGCGCGTGCTCTTCCGACCAGGACTGTATCTGATTGAGCAGTCCCGCCAGGTTCCGGCCGAGATCGGTCAGCTCATATTCGACCCTTGGCGGGATCACCGGAAAGATCTCCCGCCGCACCAGCCCGTCGCGCTCGAGCACACGCAGCGTCTGAGTCAGCATTTTCGGCGTGATGCCTTCGAGCTTGCGGGCCAGCTCGCCATTGCGCATCCGCCCGCGGCGCAGCGCGCAGACGGTCAGGTAGACCCATTTGCTGGCCAGCATTTCGAGCACGGTGTGCGAAGGGCACGTCCGCCGGAATGCATCATAGCCGAAGGGGGCGCCGCAATCACTATCCATGAGCTGCCTATATATAGATAAGGTACATACTAGACAAGAGAATATTACTATCCAAATGATAGCGGCACACCAACATCGAGGAGCCTCTCATGCGTGCCGTTACCCAGAATACCGTCGGCGGTCCCGACGTCCTTGTCATCGCCGACCGGCCGGACCCGGCGCCGAAGGCCGGCGAAGTGCTGGTCCGCGTCAGCGCCGCCGGCATCAACCCTGTCGACGGCGCGGTGCGCGGCGGCAACTATCCGCTGCTCGGCGAGCCGCCCTTCATCCTCGGCTGGGACATTTCCGGAACCATCGAGGCGCTTGGCCCCGATGTTACCGGCCTCAAGGTTGGCGATCAGGTGTTCGGCATGCCGCACTTTCCGAAGCAGGCGGCGGCCTACGCCGAACTGGCCGTGGCCCCCGCCGATGAGATTGCGCCAAAGCCCGAAAGCATCGATCACATCCACGCCGCGGCGCTGCCCCTGGCCGGCCTGACAGCCTGGCAAGGCCTCGTCCGCCACGGCGGCCTGAGAAAGGGTCAGCGCGTGCTGGTGCACGCGGCGGCCGGCGGCGTCGGCCATTTGGCGGTGCAGATCGCCAAGGCGCACGGCGCCCATGTCATAGCGACCGCCAGTCCGGACAAGCTCGACTTCGTGCGCTCGATCGGCGCCGACGAGGTCGTCGACTACACCGCAGGTGATTTCACCGAAAAGGTCGGCGATGTCGATCTGGTGCTGGACGCAATCGGCGGCGATCATGCCGACCAGTCGCTGAAAGTCGTGCGTGACGGCGGCATGCTGGTGTCGCTGCTTAACGTTCACGACGCCACCAGGGCAACGGCCGGCGCCCGCGGCATCCGCGTCGAGCGCATGTCGGTGGTGCCGGATCGCGACGGTCTCATTGAACTCGGGAAATTGGTCGATGCGAGAAAGCTTGCCGTGCATGTGGCGGAAAGCTTTCCGCTGGCGCGGGCCGGCGACGCCCATGCCTTCCTCGCCGCCAGGCCGATCGGCAAGGTGGTGCTGGCAGTCTGAGCGCGGGACGATCCGACAAAAAACGAAGGGCGCGGTTTACCGCGCCCTTCGTTTAGCCTGAACAGGCCTCAATGCCGGTATTGTTGGATGCGCGTCGTGCGCAGCCCGGCAAGGCCGTATTCGTCGATCGACGCTTGCCAGGACAGGAATTCCTCGGTGGTGAGCTTGTAGCGCTGGCAAGCCTCTTCGAGGCTGAGCAGGCCGCCACGCACCGCGGCCACCACTTCCGCCTTGCGCCGGATAACCCAGCGCCGTGTATTGGTCGGCGGCAGATCGGCAATCGTAAGAGGGCTGCCGTCAGGCCCGATAACATACTTGACTCGCGGTCTAACCAGATCGGTCATCGTACTCTCTACAAAAAACTCAAAGACCCAATCCCCGCCACAGTACCGCCACAGCTTTAAAAATTGCCTAAGCGAACCCTAATGACTAGGTAAGGATCGTGAACGTCGCGTTAGCGTTTTCCTCGGCATTTGAGAGATGCGCCGCCGGGCATTGATTTTGCAGGCAAAAAATCGACCCGTCCGGGAGACGCTGGCGCCACGCGGGTGCTTGACCTATATTCCGGCCATTGGCATTCAGACGCCACGCAGAACGAAAGTACAATGAACAGCCTCGACCTTCCCGGACGCCCCGAAAACACCCGCGTCGTCGTCGCCATGTCGGGCGGCGTCGATTCCTCTGTCGTCGCCGGCATCCTGAAGCGCGAAGGCTATGACGTCGTCGGCGTCACGCTGCAGCTCTATGACCATGGCGCGGCGACACATCGCGCCGGCTCGTGCTGCGCCGGCCAGGACATCGACGATGCCCGCCGTGTCTCCGAGACACTCGGCATCCCGCATTACGTGCTCGACTACGAGGAGCGCTTCCGCAAGGCGGTCATCGATCCCTTCGCCGATTCCTATGTCGCCGGAGAAACGCCGATACCCTGTGTTTCGTGCAACCAGACGGTGAAGTTTGCCGACCTCCTGGCAACCGCGCAGGACCTTGGAGCCGATGCTTTGGCCACCGGCCACTACATCCGCTCCGGCGCCAACGGCGCCCATCGCGCGCTCTACCGCCCGGTCGATGCCGACCGCGACCAGAGCTATTTCCTGTTCGCCACCACGCAGGCGCAGATCGACTATCTGCGCTTTCCGCTGGGTGGCCTGTCGAAGCCGCAGGTTCGCGCCATCGCCGAGGAGATGGGGCTAACGGTCGCCACCAAGCAGGACAGCCAGGACATCTGCTTCGTGCCGCAGGGCAAATATTCCGACATCATCGCCAAGCTGAAGCCGGCCGCCGCCAATCCCGGTGACATCGTCCACATCGACGGCCGCGTGCTCGGCCGCCATGAAGGCATCCTGCGCTATACGATCGGCCAGCGCCGCGGCATCGGCATCGCCTCCGGCGAGCCGCTCTATGTCGTCCATCTGGACGCCGACCGCGCCCGCGTCATCGTCGGCCCGCGCGAGGCGCTGGAGACGCACAAGATCTATCTGCGCAACATGAACTGGCTGGGCGACGGGCCGCTCGCCGACGTGCCGGCCGGCGGGCTGGAGCTGTTCGCCAAGGTCCGCTCGACGCGCCCGCCGCGTCCGGCGGTGCTGCATCACCGCGATGGCGTCACCTCGGTGGAACTGGTCGACGGCGAGTCGGGCATCGCGCCCGGCCAGGCCTGCGTGCTCTATTCCGACGACGGCAACGAGGCGCGCGTGTTCGGCGGCGGCTTCATCGAACGCTCGGAGCGCGGCGCCGAGGCCGAGGCCATGCTGACGCGGCTTGCCGCCCGCCCGGCGCAGATCCCCGCCGAATAGCGCGGCACATCGCCACGATCCTCTGGACGGTTTAGGCCAGGCTCAGGATGAAGATCCGGTGTGGGTGACTGTACCCGCCGTCAGGATGCGCAGCACCCTGATCGCTTCCTCGCCGCTGGTGCGGGGTTCGGCCCGGGTTTCGATGCATTGCATGAAATGCGCGAGTTCGCGCGTCAGCGGCATGCCTTCACCGACCGCCACATAGGACGGCTCGTTGGTAGTGAAGGCCCACTGGCCGCTGTCCTGCCAGACCGCATGGCGATAGACGGCAAGCTTGCGCTCCCAAGGTTCGACATCGTCGAACACCGCCATAGCCTTGGTGCCGACAACCGTCAGCCGCCGCTCGCGATAGGGATTGAGCCGCGATGCGAACAGATGGCTGCGCAGGCCGTTGGGAAAGCGCATGTGCAGATGCGCGAAGTCGCTGAGATTGTCGAGCAGCGCCGCGCCCTCGCCCCTGACCTCGATCGGTTCCGTGCCGGTGATCGCCAGGATCATCGACAGATCGTGCGGCGCGAGGTCCCACAGCGCGTCGTTCTCGGTATGGAACTTGCCGAGGCCGAGGCGATGCGAATGGATGTAGCGCACCTCGCCGAGCTCGCCATTGTCGATCAGACCCTTGAGCGTCTCGAAGGCGGGGTGGAAGCGCAGGACATGGCCGACCATGAAGACGCGGCCATTATCCTTGGCCGCCTTGACCGAGCGCTCGGCGTCGGCCACCGTCAGCGCGATCGGCTTCTCCACCAGCACGTCCTTGCCACCCTCGACGGCGCGCACCGCCATGTCGGCATGGAACTGCGGCGGCAGCGCCATGATGATGGCGTCGACGTCGTCGCGGGTGAACAATTGCTCCGGTTCGATCGCCAGGCAGTCCTGCTCGCTGGCAAAGCCTTCCGCGCGGGCGCGATTGAGATCCGAAACCGCGTGCAAGGCGCCGAGCGCCTTGAGGGTGCGGATATGGTTGCTGCCCCAGTATCCGCAACCGAGGACTGCAATGCGCGGCTTCATTCGTTCAAACTCTAGAATTTCGTGGCCGAGACATAGCGACGTGCCCGGTCGAACTCAACCCCGGTAGCCCAGATCAGATGCCTGTCCGGCAAAGCTTTTGGGGTTGCGCGAATATGCCGGGCGACTGATCGTATCGAAGCTTGACAGGCTTGCCCTGCCAACCTTATATCCGCGCCGACCTTGGTGAACGCCCCGACATGCCTTGCGGTTTGAGGCAGATTTCGGGCCTTTCACCGCCCTGGCGGGGTAGCTCAGTTGGTTAGAGCACGGGAATCATAATCCTGGGGTCGGGGGTTCAAGTCCCTCTCCCGCTACCATCGCTCCCACCGACAGATGGGCCGGTGCCGATTGTTGAAAGCGGAGAGAACGGTCCTCCGCTACCCCGTTAACAACACCTAGGCTTCCGAAGCCTCTCGCTGCTACCCACCAGTTGCCACGGATCGAGCGCCTCGCAGACGCCACAGGGAACCAATGCTTGGCATAAGGTCGGCACATCAGAATTTTGATCCATAGACGGGCTCCAGCCGCCAACGTTGCGGTTCGGCTCGGATCGCGCCTTGCGACGCTGCAAACACGAGCGGTAGGGGATACAATCACCGGAGCGAATGCGTCCCGGGATGGCTCAAATGTCCTCCGTCGATTCTCTCGCCGCGAGACTATTGTCGGCGACATTGATGTTCGATCGTGCGTCGTTGCTGGCGCTCGAGGCTTTGGCTGCCGAATCCGACCGTCGGGTCCTAAGGCGCGGTGAGGTCCTGGTTCGCGAAGGCGATCCATCGGACAGGTTCTTCGTCGTGCTGTCCGGTCGCTTTACGGTACACAAAGGAGATGGGATTGGCTCGGTCGCCGAGATCGCTCAGGGCGAACTCGTCGGCGAAATTGGTTTCTTTGCAGGGCTGCCCCGTACGGCCACTGTCCTTGCAGCGCGCGATTCGATCGTCCTTGAAATCAGTCGCAATCATTTCGAGAAGGCGGCCGAGGCTCTGCCGAACCTGAGAGAGGCGGTCACAACATCTCTGGCGCGCCGGTTCGCCACCCAATCTCCTATTTTGTCACGTCAGAAACCTGCCAAGATCCGAACGCTTGCCATCATCGCAGCCGGCGGAAGTCGCATCTCACCGGTTTTCATCGGGCACCTACAGCAAGAGCTCGGTGCGCTCACGCGCGCTCAGTTCGTTTCCCGGCATGACGTCCACGCGAAATTCGCGGGTCGTCCGATCGACGACCAGCCGGTCCTTAACTGGTTGAACGAACTGGAGGCGCAAGCTGAATTCGTTGTCTACGTCGCCGATGAAGAACCTAATGAATGGACACGAGTCTGCATTCGCCAGGCCGATACCGTCCTGCTTGTAGCGAACGCGTCCTCCTCGCCTCGCTTGAACACGTCCGAGGAATTGGCGCTATCGGTCCATCCACCATCGACCGGTCGGCTTGTCCTAATTCACGACAATCGCTCGGCTGCGGTCTCCGGCACCTCTGCGTGGCTCGATGAGCGTCCCCATGTCGGCCAGCATCATCATGTTGCGCTGGAGGACGCGTCTGATATCCAGCGCCTGGTCCGATTTATTTCCTGCAAGGCACGCGGCTTCGTGGCGGCGGGGGGTGGGTCCCTGGGCAGCGCCCATCTGGGCGTCTACAAGGCCTTCGTCGAGGCGGGCGCGCGCTTCGACTATCTCGGCGGGACGAGTTCCGGAGCCGCGATGATGGCCGGCTTCGCAAGAGGGTTGGACGCGGAGCAGATCGACCGCGGCACGCACAACGTATTTGTCAAGAGCAGGGCGTTTCGGCGCCCCACCTTGCCGCGTTTCGCGCTTCTGGATCACAAAGCCTTCGATCGAGCCCTTCGGGAGGAATACGGCGACGTTCTGATCGAAGATCTTTGGCTTCCGTTCTTTGCGCTTTCGACCAATCTGAGCAGCCGTCAGCCCCACGTCCACCTTCGTGGGAAACTCTGGCAAGCCGTTCGGGCATCCGGCTCGCTCCCGGGTGTCCTGCCGCCGTTCTTTACGGCTGACGGCGATATGCTGGTGGACGGCGCCATCATGAACAATTTGCCGCTGGAACAGATGAGGGAACTCAAGACCGGCCCCAATGTCATCGTGAGCTTTGGGTCCAGTGGGCCGCAAAAATACCACGTCGATTACGACCGCATCCCCGGAAGATCGGAACTGGCGGTCGCCCTGCTGAACCCTTTCGGCCGTGCCCGCCTGCCGCAGGTTCCGAGCATGCTTCAGGTT
>NZ_RZOI01000233.1:0-7866 GCF_004022645.1 Mesorhizobium sp. M4A.F.Ca.ET.020.02.1.1
CAGCTGGACCTCGGCGCTGCCCCTCATTGTCCAGCCGGACATTTCTCCCCGTATAGTGACGGGGAGAAAGGGCCATATTCTCCCGCCGATCGGCGACAATAGGAAGACCTTCTGATGCCCACCCCTCTCGTTGTCTCCGATGTCGCCAAAAGCTTCACCATGCACCTGCGCGATGGCATCCGGCTGCCGGTCGTCGCCGGCGTGTCCTTCTCGATCCGCGCCGGCGAATGCGCCGTGCTCGGCGGCCCGTCCGGCGCGGGAAAAAGCTCGATCCTCAAGATGCTCTACGGCAACTACGCCGTCGACGAGGGCCAGATCATCGTCCAGCACGAGAACGGCCTGATCGATCTCGCCAGCGCCAGCCCGCGCACGGTGCTTGCCGTGCGCCGGCAAACGATTGGCTATGTCAGCCAGTTCCTGCGCACCGTGCCGCGCGTCTCGGCGCTCGACGTCGTTGCCGAGCCGCTGGTCGAGCGTGGCGAGGAGCGCGGGGCAGCGCGCGACAAGGCGCGCGCCTTGCTGGCGCAGCTCAACCTGCCGGAAAAGCTCTGGGCGTTGCCGCCGGCGACCTTCTCCGGCGGCGAGCAGCAGCGCGTCAACATCGCGCGCGGCTTCATCACCGAGCATCCGGTCCTGCTGCTCGACGAGCCGACCGCCTCGCTCGATGCCAGGAACCGCGATGTGGTGGTCGAGTTGATCGCCGCCAAGAAGGTGGCGGGCGTCGCCTTGCTCGGCATTTTCCACGACCAGGATGTGCGCGAGGCGGTCGCCGACCGCATCATCGACGTCACCGCCTTCGCCGCCGGAAAGATCGCGGCATGACAAGGAAACTGTCGGAAACACCGCTGGTTCATCCGACCGCGCAGGTCGAGAATTCGACGCTCGGCCGCTGGACCGAGATCGCCGATCGCAGCCGGGTCTCGGAAAGCGAGCTCGGCGACTATTCCTACATGATGCAGGATTGCGCCGTCTGGTGCGCGACCATTCGCAAGTTCTCCAACATCGCGGCCAGCGTGCGCATCAATGCCACCAACCATCCGACCTGGCGGCCGACGCTGCACCACTTCACCTACCGCGCCTCCGACTATTGGGACGACGCCGAGCACGAAAGCGAATTCTTCGCAGAGCGCCGTGCGAAACGCGTCACCATCGGCCACGACACCTGGCTTGGCCATGGCTCGACCATCCTGCCCGGCGTCACTGTCGGCGATGGCGCGGCGGTCGGCGCCGGCGCCGTGGTGTCGAAGGATGTTGCGCCTTACACCATCGTCGGCGGCGTGCCGGCGAAGCCGATCCGCGAGCGTTTCGACCGTCGCACCGCCGAGCGCTACCAGGCGCTCGCCTGGTGGGACTGGGACCATGCAAGGCTGCGTGCTTCGCTCGACGATTTCCGCGCGCTTTCAGCCGAGGCGTTTCTCGAAAAATATAGCTGACGTCACCGATGTTCCCGTGTGCGTCATTGCCAGGGACGGACGCTGGAATTTCATATCCCTGACACAGGATTAGGTCACGAGGCGGTCTTTCTCTGGAGATCGCAATGCTCGATTTGGTCAGACCCTCGCTCGCCGGTTTCTTCGAAGGCACCAACCCGACGCCTCCGGTGCATCTCGGCACCCGTTACGACGCGGCGGGCAACTTCCTCCTGGAGCCTGGCAACACGGTCGTCAGCCACCTCGTCAACGGCTCGCCCTCCGAAGCGGCGGTCATCGAGGTGCGCGAGCGCATGCGCGCCATGCTTGACGCCGACCGGCTTGCCTTCACCCCGGTCTCTAGCCTGCACATGACGTTGTTCCAAGGCATCATCGAGCGCCGCCGCCGGCTCCCCTATTGGCCTCGGGATGTGGCGCTCGACACCGGCATCGACGGCATGACCCGCCTTTATCTGGAGCGCCTGGAAGGCTTCCAGGGGAGCGGCGCGTTCAGGATAAGAGCCATCGGCGTCACCCCGAACGGCCTTACCGTTGCCGGCGCCTCGGACGAAGACCGGCGCATCCTCCAGGCCTGGCGCGATGCACTGTCGGTGCCGTTCGGCTACCGCCACCCCGACCATGACACCTACGTCTTCCACATCACCTTCGCCTACCAGATCCGCCGCCTTGCCGACGGGCGCGCGGCGGCCTGGCAGGACCTGTTCGACGATTGCCTGTCCTTCCTCGACCGCGAGGCGCCGGTCATCGAACTCAATCCGCCGGCCTTTTGCAGTTTCCGCGACATGAAGCATTTCGAGGAGCTCCTGGTCCTCGGTTGAGTCCATGCATGGCGCCCAAAAGTGCCTAGCGATTTGGGACAACGACATGCAGGCATTCCGGCTCTGGGCCCTAGCCTGTGGGCGGTAACAAAACTGACATCAATCCGACACGGCAGGTTCATGGCGTTGCGCTAGCCAAGGTTAACAGACCTTCAAAGCGCGACTGGACTGGAGCTTTGCCCATGTCAGCAACATCCGCCACGCTCGAAATCCGCGGTGTCACCCGACGATTCGGCAAGAACACCGCGGTCAGCGCTGTCGACCTGTCGATCCCGCAGGGCCAGATGGTCGGCATCATCGGCCGCTCCGGCGCCGGCAAATCGACGCTTCTGCGCATGATCAACCGTCTCATCGACCCCAGCCAGGGGTCGATTTTTTTTGACGGCGCCGAAGTCTCCCGCCTGCAGGGTTCGCCGCTGCGGCGCTGGCAGCGCGACTGCGCCATGATCTTCCAGCAGTTCAACCTGGTACCGCGCCTCGACGTGCTGACCAACGTGCTGCTCGGCCGGCTAAACCACCGCTCGACGCTCTCCAACCTGTTCGGCATGTTCTCGCGCAGCGAATGCGCCGAGGCGGTAGCGGCGCTCGAGCGCCTCGACATCGCCCGCACCGCGCTGCAGCCGGCTGGCACGCTGTCCGGCGGCCAGCAGCAGCGCGTGGCGATCGCGCGCGCCATGATGCAACAGCCGAGGGTGCTGCTCGCCGACGAGCCGATCGCCTCGCTCGACCCGCTCAACGCCAAGGTGGTGATGGACTCGCTGCAGGACATCAACCTGCGCGAAGGCATCACCGTCATCACCAATCTGCACACGCTGGACACGGCGCGGGCCTATTGCAACCGCATCATCGGCATGGCCGCCGGCAAGGTCGTGTTCGACGGCGCGCCCGAGGATCTCGACCGCGACGCCGTGCGTCTTGTCTATAGTGCGGACAGCAATGGCGCCGATATCTCCGAGGCCATCACGTCGACCAGCGTCAACTTCAAGCCGAAGATTACCGCATCCGCCGGACCGCTCGAGCCCGCATTCCCCGGCTACTAGTCGATGTTTGCGAACCGTCCGCGCTGACGAAGAGCGGCAACCGGTTCGGCAAGGATCATGGCCAAGAAAACGAGCAACCCGGATCGCCCGCCCGCGTCAAAGGCAGCTGTCAAAAATTCGAACGTCGCCGGCGCGAGGCCGGAACAACAGGAGAGAGATCCAAATGTTTAGGAAGATGGTTTTTGGCGCCGTATCACTGCTCGCCATCGCGACGAGCGCTGCTCATGCCGCTGACCTCAAGGAATTCCGCGTCGGCATCCTTGGCGGCGAAAACGAGACGGACCGGCTGCGCAACTACCAGTGCCTGGCCGACCATTTGAAGGCAGAATTCGGCTTCGAGAAGGTCTCGCTGTTCCCGGCCGCCGACTACGACGGCGTCATCCAGGGCCTGCTCGGCGGCACGCTCGACTTCGCCGAGCTCGGCGCTTCCGGCTATGCCAGCGTCTATATCAAGGACCCCAAGGCGGTCACCCCGATCCTCACCACCCAGCAGACCGACGGCGCCACCGGCTACTATTCGATCGGCCTGGCGCTGAAGTCGTCGGGGATCACCGACATCAAGTCGGCCAAGGGCAAGAAGCTCGGCTATGCCGACCCGGACTCGACCTCCGGCTATCTGATCCCGCTGACCCAGATTCCGAAGGACACCGGCCAGTCGAACGAGGCCTTCTTCGCCTCGACCCAGTTCAACGGCGGCCATGAGAACAACATCCTCGCCGTCCGCGACGGCAAGGTCGACGTCGCGGTGGACGATTCCTCCGGCATCGGCGATTTCAAGAACGGCTATACCTCCGGCACCTTCCACAAGGAAGTCGCCAAGGGCGCCGTCGATCCGAACGACTTCGTCGAGGTCTGGCGCTCCGGCCTGATCCCGAACGGCCCGCTGGTCGTGCGCACCGCGCTCGGCGACCACATGACCGCCAAGCTCACCGCCTTCTTCACCGCGCTGCCGACCAAGGACAAGGCCTGCTTCGAGGGCGTCGAGGGCGGCGACTTCACCGGCTACGTTCCGGTCAAGCCGGACTTCTACAATGTCATCGTCGAAGCCCGCAAAGCCGCGATCGGCGGCTGACGGCATCAGGAAAAAGGGCGGCGGTCAAAAACGCCGCCCTTTTTGCATCTCCCGATCATGACTTCAGCGACAATCCATTCCGATGCGACCCGCCTGGCGGCCGATGCCTGGCGGCGCCAGACGTCGTTGCGCCGGCTTTACACCGGCCTCGGTGTCGGCCTGCTTCTCGTCGCCATGTGCGCGACCATGTGGTTCGCCGACGAGGCCAATGCCGGTCACTTCTTCGAACGGCTGCCGCATTTGCTGGATTTCCTGAGCTGGCTGATCCCCAAGGATTGGAACGACGTCTGGCGGGCGCTGTTCGACGTCGCCTCGCCGCATGACATCGGCACCCAGGAATTCAACTTCCCACTCGGCCGCGTCTACGTCTGGGGCGGTTTCTACATCCCCGAATATTTTGAGCTGATGCTGACCACGGTCAACGTGGCGCTGGTCTCGACCTTCATCGGTTTTGTCTTCGCCGTGCCCTTCTCCTTCATCGCCGCGCGCAACCTGACGCCGAGCCCGGCGCTCAGGCTCGTCGTCAAGCGCTTCATGGAACTGCTGCGCGCCTTTCCGGAGATCGTCATTGCCGGGCTGTTCGCGGCCATCGTCTCGATCGGCCCGGTCGCCGCCATCATCGCCATCGGCCTGCATTCGATCGGCGCGCTCGGCAAGCTCTTCTACGAGATCAACGAGAACATCGACATGCGCGCCGAGGAAGGCTTGCGGGCGGTCGGCGCCAACTGGTTCGAGCGCATCCGCTTTGCCGCCCTGCCGCAAGTGCTGCCCAATTTCATGTCCTATACGTTGCTGCGCATCGAGATCAACGTGCGCATCTCGACGATTATGGGCGCAGTCGGCGGCGGCGGCATCGGCGAGGAGCTGAAGCTCTCCATCTCGCGCGGCTTCGGCGCCAAGACGCTGGCGCTGGTGCTGCTGCTCTTCACCACCATCTTCATCGTCGACCAGTTCTCCGCCTGGCTGCGCCGCAAGCTCGTCGGCGAGCAGGCCTTTCTGATGAGCGCCTGACCATGATCCCGAAAAGTGGACGCCGGTTTTCGGACAAGATCATGGTCAGGACCAAGGGTTGAGCCATGGCCACGATCACAGCAAACGATATGCAGGCGATAGAGGCGCGCTACCCGCAGATATTTCGGCGGCCGCTCTACAAGCGTTTCGGACCGCTGTTCCTGGTTGCTGGAACCGTCCTGTACCTCGCCTATGCCCTGTGGTTCTTCAGCATGCCGCAGGTGCTGCGCGAGTCGCATTGGGAGCGGCTGCCGCTCTTCCTTTCGCAATGGATCAGCTACGACCTGCAGCCGGAGTTCCGCCTCGACCAGCCGGAGATCACGCCCAAATACCCGCGCTTCTCCGCGCTTGGCGAGAACCCCAATCCTGACTGGGTGATCAGGAACCCGGACGGCACCTTCACCGTGCTGATCGACGGCCTGGCCAAATCCGTCACCTTCGACAAGACCAAAGCCGTGATTGTCGCCAACGGCCAGACGGTGCCCGTGTCGCTGGCCAGCGGCAAGCCCGTGATCTCAGGCCCGGTGCCCGACTGGATCACCGCGCATGACGACGAAGTCGTCGCGAGGATGGGCTTCGTCGGCGAGGTGCGCGTCACAGTCGACCGCGTCAAGGTGCGCAAGCGTTTCCTCGGCTGGGCGAACTTCGTCTTCGACACGCGATCGCCCTTCTTCGGGAAACCGGCCGGCGAAGTGGCCGCGCTGATCCTCTCCGGTCCAGAGCTGAAACCCGGCACATCAAATCTCGCGCTTGCCGCCGACAACATCTGGAACAACGCCCAGTGGCAGCATGGCGATGTCTGGACGAAGCTGTTGCAGACCATCGTCATGGCATTCCTCGGCACGCTGCTCGGCGGCATCGTCGCCTTCCCGCTCGCCTTCTTCGCCGCCCGCAACATCACGCCGAGCGGGCTGCTCAGCCAGGTGCTGAAGCGCTTCTTCGACTTCATGCGCTCGGTCGACATGCTGATCTGGGCGCTGTTCTTCACCCGCGCCTTCGGCCCCGGTCCGCTCGCCGGCAGTGCCGCGATCTTCTTCACCGAGATCGGCACGCTCGGCAAAACCTATTCCGAGGCGCTGGAGAACATCGACGACAAGCCGCGCGAGGGTGTGCAGTCGACCGGCGCCAACGGCTTGCTTGTGCAGCGCTACGGCGTGCTGCCGGAGGTGGTGCCGGTCTTCATCAGCCAGACGCTCTACCAGTGGGAATCCAACACCAGAGGCGCCACCATCATCGGCGCCGTCGGAGCCGGCGGTATCGGCCTGAAATTATGGGAAGCGATGCGCACCAACTCCAACTGGGCCAACGTCTTCTACATGGTGCTGCTGACGCTGGCCGTCGTCTTCATCTTCGACAACATCTCGAACTTCCTGCGTCGCCGGCTCAGCCGCACGCTGCATGACTACAACAGGTTGCAGGCTGCGCGGGGTTAGTCCTCGCTAGCAGAATCTTGCGAGAGGTCGACGGGACAGCGCCCCCCTCTGCCCTACCGGGCATCTCCCCCACTTGGGGGGAGATCAGCCGCCACCCATGGCTTTCGCCAATCTCCTACGTTGCCGAATTGAGCTAAGCGCCGCAGCCGCCAATCTCCCCCCTTGTGGGGGAGATGTCCGGCAGGACAGAGGGGGGGCGCGAAGGATCGCGGCGCTCGTCGGACGGCCATTCTAAGCCGCCTTCTTCCACCCATCCCTGATATGCTTGTACCCCTCCCGATACACGGCCTCCGGCGTCTCCGCAAAATCCCGCCAAACCTTCGTCGCCGCAGCCAGGTCCTTCAGCGACCGCCCGAAGGATTCGATGGTCAGCCAGTCGTCATAGCCGCTCTTGCGGATGGCCGAGAACGTCTCCTTCCAGGGAATATTGCCCCGGCCCGGCACCCCACGATCATTCTCTGAAATGTGGATATGGACGACGTTCCTCCGGTTGCGCGTATAGGCGCCGATCGGATCGGCCTCCTCGATGTTGGCGTGGAACGTGTCGTACATCGCCTTGACGTGCGGCCGGTCGATCGCGTCGATATGCTCGGACAAATCGTCCATCGTGTTGAACAGATAGCATTCGAAGCGGTTGAGCGCCTCTAACCCGATCGTCACCCCCGTCTTGCCGGCATGGTCGCCGATGGCGCGCTGCGAGGCGACCGAGCGCTTCTTCTCGGCGGCCGTCGGCCCGCTGCCGGAAAAGGCGCCGAGCGTCGAATGCAGTGGACCGCTCAGCCTGTTGGCGCCGAGCGCGGCGCTGCAGTCGATCGCCCATTTCATATAGTCGATGCCGGCCTTGCGCGTCGCGGCATCGGCCGCGATCAGACTCATCGCCGGATCACCCATGGCCGAGACAGCGGTACGCTGCAGCCCGATGCGGTCGAGCAGGTCGCCGAGTTTCTTGTAGTCGTCGGGCGCGCCGGAAAACACCGGGATCTCGACGCCGTCGAAGCCGGCCGCCTTGATGTCGCGAAGCAGCGCCTCGTGCTTCTTTGAGACGCTGGTCGTCCACAAGAA